>JBATDO010000342.1:0-18892 GCA_049663505.1 Sphingorhabdus sp. | reverse complement strand
GCCCTGGAGTAATCGAAACGCCGATGACGGCTCCGCTCGCATCCAATCCGGACATGCGCAAAGTCCTGGACGGCATGACACCAATGGGTCGCATGGGTCAGCCGGAGGAAATTGCGTCGGCAGTCTTGTGGCTTTGTTCCGATCAATCCAGCTTTGTAACGGGTCATCCGCTGGTAATCGACGGCGGCGCTACAGCTGTTTGAAAACGATACGTAAAAGGGGCCGAGAAATGTCTCGGCCCCTTTCCTATTTCTGTGCTGCGGCTGATCTTCAGAACTTCATATCAAGGGTCACACCGAACGTCCGCGGATCGCCATAGATTGTTGTCGAATAGCCCAGTTGTCCAAAGTCAACTGATCGCACGACATATTCCTTGTCAGTCAGGTTCTTGGCCCAAAGCGTGATGCCCAGACCTTGCCCGTCGCCGCCAAAGTTGATTCCATCGACTTTCAGCTGGGCATCGACAAGTCCACGTGCATCGCCCTTGGTCGGCACACCAAATGGCGAGGTGATGGGATTGCCAAACATCCAGAACGACGACGTATAGTTATAGCCGATGCGTGCAGTCAGGTTCGCATCTCCGCCCAGTTCCTGCTTGTATGTTGCACCGACATTCGCCGTGTAGTTTGGTGCGTAACCAGGCTCAAAGACAGACGCGGCATTTGCGTTTGCTCCAGTGCTGGTGACCTGAGGGAAATCCTTAGGCGACTTCTTCACATAGCCGAACGAACCATCGATTGTGAAATTGTCCGTTAAGGCAAATCGACCTTCCAGCTCGAGACCCCAATAATTGGTCTTGCCGGCATTTACGACCGCGTTGCCAAAAGACCCGCCGCCTGTGATCGGGATTGGCAAAGTCACCAACTGGTCCTTGTACACATTGTAGAAAACCGCGCCATTCAACCGGAGCCGGTTGGAGAACTCGGTCTTGAAACCGGCCTCGTACGAGGTGATTGTTTCTTCGTTAAAAGGAATGAGGCCGACGTTATTGGCAACGCTCGTTGGCTGACGGGCATTGAACCCACCCGAGCGGTATCCCCGTGCAACGCGTCCGTAAAAGTTTACCGTGTCCGAAGCCCGATAATCGACAGTCAAATGCCCGGTCGGTGCCGAAAAGCTCTTTTTCTGCGTGTTCAATGCAATGAGCAAAGGATCGGTATATGGTGCAGCGCCGTTCTGGAACACTTCAAAACGCTTCTTGTCCCAGCTGTAGCGCATCCCCAGCGTAACGCCCAACGCGCCATCGGGTCCGCCAAAGCGGTAGCTGCCCTGGCCATAGACAGCCTGCGATTCGCCCCAGGAACGATATCCCAGCGTCGATGCTTGCGGAACGCCGCGATACCGAGCAGGGTTGCCTGCCTGCAACAGCGGTGCAAGCGCGCCGAAGTTCGCTGTTGTGAAAACGGCCTGGTTTGTATCCAGAACGAAGAGGAAGTTCTGGGGGTTGCGCTCGTAGCCACTTTCCTTGAAGAAAAATCCGCCCAGAACCCATTCAAAACTGCCGCCGGTATCCGAGATTATTTCGATTTCTTGACTGAATTGCTTCTGCCTGCGAAAATTGTTTGTTTCAAACAGGCCTTGGGTTGTCCTGGGTACTGCTTGCGATGCAAGAAAGGCAGCACTTCCTGCAGGCAAGAACAGGGCGAGAGTAGACTGCGGCATACCGTTCAAGGTGGTCGCATTCGTGAACAGGGGGCCGCTGATTTGACCCAGTCCATCGATGTCGTTGCCTTGGATCGTGTTGCGCCAGCCCCTAAATGCTGTCGTAGACCGGACGACGATCCCGCCGAGATCAGCCGTCAGCCGGGTCATGTTTCCCCAGAGCGTGTCAGTCGACGGAGCGGACGCATTGTTGCAAATGCTGTCGAGCCGCGAGCTGGAAACCTGTGACAAAGGCGTTCCGCATTCGGGGTTGAGCGCGGTCGCAGAAGCAAGGTAGCCGCGGACATTTGCAGGCTGAACACGGTTGAAGGTATTACCGTCAATCGTGATCGGAGCCAGGAAGGTTCCATCACCCAAAGCCGCGAGCTGCTGGGCTCCTGCAAGCCCTGTGATACGGGTATAATCGAAGATATTGGTCAGCTCGATCGAATCGCTTAGGTCGATCGTGGCCGCCCAACGCGCGCTCGCGGTTTCGGATGCGCCTGGATCGCGGCTTTTGCTCGGCTCAAGAAGATTGTCTACGGTTCCGTTGCGTTTCCGGTAAAGGAAGCCAAGCGACATGCGAAGGGCATCACCCAGCGTTCCGCTGTTCAAAATTCCTCGCGCATTGAACTGGCCGTAGTTTCCAGCGCCCAGACGCAGCGCAAAACTGGCATCATTGTCTGGCAACTTGGTGACGAAATTGATGGCTCCGCCTGTCGTGTTGCGCCCGAACAGGGTGCCTTGTGGTCCACGCAGCACTTCGACACGCTCGATATCGGCCACTTCGAAGGTAGAAGCTGATGACCGTGCCATATAGATGCCATCGACATAGATACCGATGGGCGAATCATAACCCTGCGTTTCATCTGCGGCCGTCGGAATACCGCGGATCGTGACCACCGCAGCTGTCGCGTTTGTCGTTGCTCCGACGATCGACACATTTGGCGCAATGGCGCTCAAGTCCTTGGTTTCGGAGAGGCCCAGAAGCTCGAGCTGTTCTGAAGACACAGCCGAAATAGCCAGCGGCGTTTGCTGGAGATTTTCTTCCCGCTTGTTCGCGGTTACGACAATTTCTTCCAGCCCAGCCTGCTCGGAGGACTCCTGCACAGCCATGGCTGGCACAGACAATCCGAGGGTGCTGGCACCCGTGCAGAGCATGGCAATCTTAACGAGACGCAACGATTGCATCGATAATCCTCCCCTTTTTCAGTGAACGGCATTTTTGCCGGTCAAAATTGAACACTTGGAATTTGCCGAACGCGCACAAAAAGTCAACACATTTTACGCAACATATAGATTTACACCGGCAATATAGCTATTTTGCGAACCATTTGCGCATTATATCATTGAAATTATGGCCTCAGGCAACCTGGTCCCAGGGCGCCTCTTGGGTGCCGCGCGTCACATATGTTCCGTTCACGCGCTTTTGAAACTCCGCCGCCCGCGCCCGCGGATTGTAGAATTGCCTGTACCAGATCCGCACCTTGTCAAAGGGACCGTCGCCCTTGATCATCATGGGGTTGATGCATGGACGCTTGTTTGCCCAGATTTCGAAATCCTGCGCAAATGCAGCGACCCCGGCTTTTTCGTAGCCCCTTGCCAATTCAACTTCGTCTTCAGAAGGAACCGAGCCCGGGACCTTTACAAAAAGGCCGTACCAAACCTTCACCGTGCCGTCGTTTACCGGCGTGTGGGCAATCAGCATGTGCGATGGATGTTCCCCGATCATGACCGACTGAAGGATGCCTGGCCCTGTGTACCAGGTATCATTGGTCATCGGACCGGCACCATCACCAGCGAGCGTCTTGTGCCCCGCTGTCAATATCTGACGGCAGGTATGGGCATCAAAGACATTCTCGAACTTGACCATTTCTATGGATCCATGAACCGGCTCGAGATGGCCTTTGTCAGCCATGTTGTCGACCACCTCTTGCGGATGGCAATCAAGCTCCCCTAGGCATTCCACGTTCCAGTTCACCCAATGCGGTTGGTCCCATTGCTCAAAGGCAGGAAGGTCAAAATCAGGCTCGCCGCCTTCAGCGTCGTGCCAGGTCCAGATACAGCCAGCACGTTCGACGAGTTTCCAGCTCTTAATACAGGCTGCTTTTGGCGGTGGCACAGGTGAATAAGGTATGTCGTTGCATTGTCCGTCAGGCCCAAAACGCCAGCCATGATATGGGCACCGGATATTGTCACCTTCGACATGCTCCTTGTCCACTACGACATAAGAGGTCGTGTTGCGCGCCAAGTGCGTGCCCATGTGCGGGCAATAGGCTTCCACCATGAATGCACGGCCAGACTGACCCCGGTAGAGCACCACGTCTTCGCCGAAATAACGAGCAGCGATCGGGGTCGTCGTGACCTCAGCTGACACCGCGACCATGAACCAGCCCCGTGGATATGTATACTCGCCAAGGCCGTAGTCTGCGGTCGTCGCCATGTGATTCTCCTCCAAGCTTTGAGCCTAGATAGACTAAAGCGTAGAGATTCTGCAATTCAAAAGTCAACCAGCGCGATAAAATACGAATTTTGATAGCCAAATGCGTAAATTATATGCTGATCCGCCTACGCATCTTTCTGGCCTTTTGATTCCGGCCGCCTCGGTTCGGTGATCCTGACGATACGGGTGTTGTACTTGATTGTCCGAACCGCGATGGAAGTTTCGACATGGTGGACACCGGGAAGTGCCAGAATCTGATCAGATGCGATGCCAACCAGATGCTCCAGTTCGTCAAACAGGCATATGGCAAGGATGTTGAACCGCCCCATTACGATCATCACACCGGAAACCAGCGGAATGTCGGAAATCTGTTCGGCGATGCTTCGAACATTCTCCACTTCAACCTGAATGCCAATAAACGCCAGCTTGGTGTGATTGCTCAGGTTGAAACCGGTTATGGCTGTAAAGGCTATGAGGCGCTCTTGTTGCAGCCGCTTGATACGCCCTCGCACGGTTCCCTCGGTTACACCAAGGTCGGCCGCGATCTTCCGGTTGGACACTCGAGCGTCCTTTGCGAGTATTTCGATCAACTGGTGATCCAACTGGTCTAGCTGCACCGCACTCATATCGATAGCTTTGCTGCAATTGGAGCGTGGTCAAACTGGTACTTGATGACATCGACCGCGATCGAGGGGATCATTGAACGGATGCCGCGAACGCCAGAGAACTTGCCAAGCATTAAACTCGACAGCTCTTCGAAGTCCCGCAACACGACAAGCAAATCGATATCATATCGCCCGGTCACCACATGAGCTGCAAAGACTTCGGGAAACTGCGCAAGCTCTTCTGCAACTTCGGTTGCAGGACGACCTTCCACCTCGATCGCCAGCTCCATCAATACGTTGTAACCATGGGCAGAAAAATCAGAGACTGCAACAACGCGCAACTGATTTGCAGCCTCCATACGGTTGATGCGCGAAGACACTGTTGTCGCGGTCAAGCCAAGTGTCTCGGCAATCTGCTGGTTAGTCGCGCGACCGTTCTGTCGCAACTCGGCAACGATGGCTCGATCAATATCGTCAATTGCAAATGCTTCGCCCATGCGCCCCCATTACTCCTGTTGAAAAACGACAATTCCCCTGCGCTTGACCAACGGTCGCGTCAAGACCTAAGCGCCGATGAAAGCGCGTCACCCGCCTGCTTAATCCATGTCATTGCGTCAGGTACGGCTTGGGACATGCCAAAAAATCCGTGGATCATGCCTGGCGCAACGACAGCCTCAACCTGCACCCCTGCCGCCTTCAGGCGCGCCGCATAGGCCATTCCTTCATCCCTTAACGGATCATATTCGGCTGTTAAAACCATCGCAGGGGGCAAGCCTTCCAAGCTGGGCGTTCTCAATATTGTCGCAAGGGGAGCTGCATTTCCATCTGGGTCGCCTAGATAATGCTTCCAGAACCAGCGCATGAAGTCCAGGCCGAGAAAATACTCCCCGCCTCCGTTTTCGGTGTAGGATGCGGTCGTAAAATCATTGTCAGTTATCGGGTAGATCAGGCATTGATGTCGCAATTCAGGGCCATTCCTGTCTCGGCACATGATCGCAACTGCAGCCGACAGGTTACCGCCTGCACTGTCTCCCGCAACGGCAAGGCGCGCTCCGTCCACAGCGAGTTGGCGAGCATTGGCTGCAGCCCACACGAGGCTATCATAACAATCCTCGACCGGTGCTGGATATGGATGCTCGGGTGCTAGCCGGTAAGCGACCGACAGGATCGCCGATCCGCTGGCGCGAGCGAGCTCGCGACAAGTAACATCATGCGTTTCAAGCGTACAGGTCACCCAGCCGCCGCCATGATAGAATAGGGTTAGTGGTGGCAAGTCCTGCGCATTATCCGGGACATAGAGCCGCGCAGTCAATGTCCGACCATCCAGGGGAATCTCGAGGTCACGAACGGATTTTACAGCCGGCGGTTCACCAAACGACATCGGCTGGTCAAGTGCTGCTCTAACTTCCTCAACAGTTGCCGTGGAAAAGTCCAGCGCTGGAGCCTGTGCCATCATTTCAAGCAAGCTCGCGACTTGTGGATTAAGTGACATTTCCTATTTCCTTACAATCCGAAGCCGCCGGAGACGTTGATTTGTTGCCCAGTAACATAGGCTGCACGCTCTGAGGCCAGCCAACTCACAGCATAACCGATTTCTTCCGGCTGCCCCCAGCGCTTGATGGCCAGCATCTTGCGCGTTTCCTCGATCCAGCTTTCCGAAAACTCTCCCTTGGCCATGAGCTCGTGGAACATCCCGGCATCAATGACACCGACAAGGACAGAATTGGCCCTTATGCCGTTACGCCCTTCCTCACGCGCTATGCCTTTCAGCCAGCTTTCATTGGCTGCCTTGGGAGCCACCGAGAGCCCGTCGCGGTCCGGCCAGCGCAAATGGCCAGCCGATCCCAGATGCACAATGGAGCCGCCGCCTGAAGCGCGCATATGGGGCAACAAGGCGCAAACGAGCCCAAATAGCCCGTGCACCTCTACCTCGAAAGCGTGGCGCCACTTTTCAACGGGCGTATCGGCCAGCAACAGTTGATCCACCAATGGTCCTGCTGCCCAGACCAGAGTGTGTATGCGTCCGTGCGAGGCGATAACATCGTCAACCAGTCGCTTGACGCTTACCAAGTCAGTCACATCGCACTGGTGGATCGTCGCATGCGTGGGCGCCGCGTCTGCGACCGCCCGAGCGGAGGCATCCTTGCGGTTGTAGACAAGCGCGAGATTTGAGCCGTCCTGTCCCATTACAGTGGCCACCTTGGCACCGATCCCACCGCTTGCTCCCAATATCAGGGCAGCTCCATCAGGGAATATTGCGTTATTCTTCATCGAGCTTTCTCCGCGAACTACGGCTAAAATATACTATAAATGCATCATTGCGTATTGTGGTGCAGGAATCCAGCCCTTATTCGAGAAACGAAGAGGAGAGATTCGATGCACAGACTAGAAGGCAAGGTAGCACTGGTTACAGGAGGGGCACGCGGGATTGGCGAAGGGATCGTAAGACGTTTCGTTGCCGAAGGCGCCAAGGTAATGATCACCGACGTTCTTGACATCGAAGGTCAAGCCCTCGCCGACGAACTGGGCCAGGCTTACCTGCATCTGGACGTAACCAGGCGCGCCGAATGGGATGCCGCAGTGGCAGCCACGGAAGAGAAATTCGGAAAGCTCGACTGTCTTGTAAACAATGCCGGTGTCATCATATTCAAGAAGTTCGATGATCTGAGTGAAGACGAAATGCGCCGCATAATCGACATCAACCTGATTGGCACGATGATCGGCGTACAGGCGGCGATCCCAGCGATTGAACGCGCAGGCGGCGGAAGCATCATCAACATGAGTTCAGCAGACGGTATCGCCGGGGCAAACTCGCTTACCGCCTATTGCGCATCCAAATTTGGCGTACGCGGTTTCACCAAAGCCCTGGCACTGGAACTGGGTCCGCGCAAAATCCGTGTCAACTCGATCCATCCAGGTGGCATTGTCACACCCCTGTCCAACCCTACCAATATCCCGCGCGAGCAATATGACATGGGCTTTCGCATCTATCCCGCGCAAAGGGCTGGCGACCCCCATGACATAGGGGCAGCGGCAGCCTATCTGGCATCGGATGATGCAAGCTACTGCATGGGGACCGAGTTGCTCGTTGATGGTGGACTGGTCGCCGGGCATTATTATGCCTCCATGCCTGGTGCACCGGAAGCGATGAAGAGCTGACTTGCCTGCCGCCGTCACACTTGTGTCGGCGGCGCGTTCGGATCATGATTACAAACGTGACATCGCGATGTCACGGCATGGGGCGGTTGAGCATTGCCTGGTCGGGTTCGATCCAGCGGGCAGCAGCCCATGCAAGCCCTGCCGCAACAAAACCGGCAGGAATAGTTACGCTCAACCCGATCCTCAGCGAATGCGCGTTATTACCAAGCCCCTCGCTGATCGCGCCTGAAAGCGATGGTCCAATGAAATAGCCAATCAGCGTGATGACCGCTATGAACAATGCCGTGGCGCTCGCCCGGTAGCGTTCAGGAAGCATTCCCTGGAGTGCTGCATAAAAGCCGATTGCCCATCCCCCGCCGAGCAAGCCCGACGGGATGGCTAGCAATTTTGCTACCTCTATCGAGGGGGCCCAAGTCACCATGATTATACACGCTGTTGCCGCCAACAGGGCGCCTGCAGACATGAGGACAGGCCCCGCCAGTCCTCCGCGTGCATATTTGTCGACAATAGCCCCGAAAGACAACATGCCTAACAGCCCGGCCGTGCCAAAATACAGCGCGAAGGTGCCCTTGGCATCGACCGACGAAACACCATAAGCTCGCGCAAACAGCTCAGGCCCCCAATAGCCAAAGGCTACTCCGGACAATGAGCCCAACCCAAATGCACCCATCATCAGCAGAAACGCGCGCGACTTGCGCAGTTCTGCAAGCATTGCGCGAAATGAAATCTGGTTGCTTCTGTCGACCACGACGTTGCGGGGTGGCTCCCTGACCAGGGCCAGCAACAGGCCACCGGCTACGATACCAGGCGCACCCATGACCCAGAAAGTCGTCCGCCAGCCATAGACTTCAGCAAGTGCTGGACCACCGCCTTGCCCGGCGATCTGGCCAAAATAGGTTGCAAGGCCAAGAATGGCAAAGACAAGTCCCCGGCGTTCGGCCCGAAAATAATCCGTCAGCAACGAATAGGCAGGCGCCACAAATGCAGCCTCTCCAATCCCAACACCAAGCCGGGCAAGAGCAAGCCCTGTTGGACCAGTTGCAAAACCGGTTGCGGCAGTCGAAATACTCCACATGACGCAACCTGCAGCAATGATACGCACGCGCGATGACCGGTCAGCAAGCCGGGCGATTGGCACACCGCAAAGCACGTAAAGAACCACAAAGGCCGGGCCCATGAGCAGACCCATGAAGCCGTCCCCTACGCCGAACTCCTCCTTGATCGGTCCGACAAGACCGGTCAGCAAGTAGCGGTCCGCGAAGTTGAATATGTATATGAGAAGCAGCAACGCCAACACCAGCCAGGGATTGGTCAGACGGGGTGAAGAGCGGTCAGTCACGCATTTGCGCTCCGCCATTTACGTGCCACACTTGGCCATTAACCCAAGCACCGTCTTCAGAAGCAAGAAACGTCACCGCAGCTGCAATGTCCTCAGGCTCTCCGAGGCGGTTGTGCGGAATGGCTTTGAGCCCGCGTTCGACATACTCGTCGGTCAAGTGTTGCTTGACCGCTTCAGTGAGCACGAGGCCAGGACATATGACATTGGCGCGCACACCGCTCTTGCCCCATTTGCTTGCGACATGACGGGCAAGTGCGTGGATCGCATTCTTGGTCATCGGATAGGCAACTTGCCATGGCGCCCCACCTGACGCCGCGCCTGAAGACGTGTAAATCATCGCTCCACCGCCGCGCTCTATGATCTTTGGCAATGCTGCCTGCGTTGCCAAGAAATGGCTCTTGGTGTTGATGGCAAAGCTTTTCTCAAGTACTTCAACTGGACAGTTGAGTGCGTCTATGTCGCCATCAGTGCCGCCTGCGAGGTTGGAATGGTAGAAGTCCAGCCCCCCAAATTTCCCGACCGCCGCGGCGACAATCGCTGCCTGAGAGTCTGCATTTGTACCGTCAAGATCAACGCCAAGGGCCATTCCACCCCTGGACTGGATTTCCTCTGCGATTTCGCGCGCCCAGTCCCCCATCAGGTCGCCGATGACGACATGCGCACCTTCCTCGGCAAGCCTGCGGGCAGTTGCAGCACCGATTCCCCGACCACCGCCTGCCACGATTCCAACTTTGCCATTCAATCCGCGCACGAGCCACTCCTATAGTATGCGTAATTCATTATGCTATTCATTACGCATATACGGCAGGGAAAGGCATTTCAACGATATAGTCCAGAAATTTTATTCCGCTGCAATTGACAGTGGTTCTCCGTAATTGGCGTCGTTCTCGTTGCACAGTCGATTGGAATCTGCCCAAAGGTCGGGTTCGGGAAGCGGCGTGATGTTCAACTCCTTGCGAATATCATCCATCTGCCAATCGACCATCGTGCGCCATTGCGCCAGCATGATAGGATATCGCCAATTATGCGCCTGGCTTGCTCCAACGAACTCCGCTTGCACGTTAAGAGCCATCGCCTCTGGATAATGAAGACCGTCCTTCATTATGGTCTTTGCCTTCAGATAGGTCTGGACTCGGTTGAAAAACGCCGCAAGCTCTGGATGGAAATACCGAACCCGGCTGTACAAATTGGCATTTAAGAGCGCGATCTCGCCGCCATGATTGGGACCAAAACCGGTGACGAGGTGTTCGATGTCGTGGTTGAGTGCGGCCTGGCGCAAATAGAAGGTGAGGTCGTTCACCACCTCTATTTCGCGGTAGAACAGATCCAGTTCATAGCCACTGTTGACCATCCAGTTATATATCGCGGCCCCCAGCGTTCCCGGGGCGCAATCCTTCAACTCGTCCTTCCTGAAATCGGAAAGCAATCTGTTGTCGCACCATGTCTTGAACTTGGGAAGGCGCGCTTTTTCCTCTTCGAACAGCGCCATTATCCGAGGGTAATCTTCAAGCATCATGAGGATTTGGGCAACTTCAGGGATGAATGCGGTATTGGGCATGTCAGGCCCATTGCGCCGCAGCATTTCCTGCGAAATCAGGTTTCGCAGTTCAGGGTGGTTCAAATATTTGGATGAACTAATTAGCACCGAGCTGTCGGTCGTAACATGCTTCATGCCGCCGTTGAAATAGTCGCGTTCGCCCTGGCCGACTTTAACTTCCATTTTCTTTCTCCCGAAAAATGCCCTGGCGGCTTTTCGCCAGGGCATTATGCGTCACTCTGCGGCTATTGCCACTGCGCTATCGTCATTGGCAGCCGGAGACAGGAACTGGCCCGGCTTGTTACCTGTCGAGGCTCCATCGATGAACGTTGCAATCCCGTTTACCAGTGTCAGCCTTGTGGGCAGTGCCTGGCGCGTGAAACGCCAGGTCATTCCACCCTTGCCGTCTGGCACGTCATGGGCTTTTTCGATTTGACGGTACCCTATCTCATCCATGTTGAAGACCACAACGTCTGCTCGCTTGCCTGGCGCGAGTACGCCGCGATCCAACAGGAAGAAGTGCTCGGCCAGCTTCCCGGTCATCAGGTGAACAGCCTCTTCCAGAGTCAGCGCCTTTTCTTCACGCACATATTTTGTCAGCAGCAAGGCATTTTCCCCGCTGCCGCATAACATCTGGAGATGAGCTCCTGCATCCGACACGTTACCGACCGTTTTGGGATCTTTCATCAACGCAATGGTCAACGCTTCATCCTTTGGAAATGGCGCCATGTGGATCGTCGAGTTGGTTCCATTGACAAGGATCCAGTCTGCCATCGCATCGCTTCTGTGCATGCCCTTGCTTTCGGCATAGTCTTTGAGCGTGCAGCCAAGCGGTCCGGTGCCGTTCTCACTGTCGAGCAGCAGCAAGTCCTGTGGGTTCTTCAGCGGGCTATGATCCCAGGCCTCGTTATCCCAGCTTTCGCGCGCCCGGGCGCGCCATTCCGGATCGGAAAGCAACCTGCGCTTTTCCTCGTGGCTTTCAGCAAGCACGACCTCGTGCCACACATAATCGTTACATTGCGCAAAAATCAAAGACTTGGCGATACCCAGAACATTGGTGGGAGAAACGTGGGAAAACCCTGCCCAGACATCGACGCCTGCCTTGCGCATCGCGTCCATGCTCTCCTGCATCGCGGGCAGAATAGCTTTCTGGAAATCGAGAGTGGGAATGCCGCCTGCGATCTGCACGCGGATTTTTCGGCCACTCAGTAACCTGGCAAGCCGCTCGAGATTGGCCGGTCCTGTCATTCGCATGAACGTGTCAACGATTACCTGGTAGCAAGTGGCGGGGTAGCGTTCCATGACATCGAAAAGCGCTTCATATTCTGCATCGCCGGCATGCAAGGAGGGCACAGCGCGGTTGTCACCATCATGGTCGTGCATGTTGTCGGAAAGGCCAAGCGCACCAGCTGCCAATGCATCATCGAGCAACTCGCACATTTTTGCAATTTCAGCAGGCGTTGCCTCGCGCTCCCAGGCATCCATCCCCATCGCGGCAAGCCGCAACGGAATATGCCCGACATAGGTCGCATAGTTAAGCGGGACGCGCACATTCGCCTCAAACGACTTGCGGTATTCTGACCATTTCTTCCAGTCCCACGGCACGAAGCGCTTGAAGGGGCCAAGCGGGATATCCTCGAAGAACGAAAAGATGCCCATGACTTCTTCCTTGATCTTGGGGTCATCAGGCAGCGGTGCCATGGAAAACCCGCAATTGCCCATGATCATCGTCGTAGCGCCGTAGCCGGGAAGCGGATCCAGGTCCGCCTGCCACCACATGCTGGCGTCATAATGGGTATGACTCTCGATAAAGCCCGGGGTTACATGACAGCCAGTGGCATCGAATTCGCGCTCACCTGCAGGAGCAAGATTCGGACCGATTTGCGAGATCACACCGTCCTTGATACGAACATCCGCCGAATATGCCGGGGCCCCGGTTCCATCCACTACAGTGCCGTTTCTGATTATCCAATCGACCAACATCGCCTCCTAGTTTTTTCAATTTCCTGGGCCGAAGTTAACTCAATCAGCTATGGCAAAGAAACCGGTTGTTGATCAAAAGGCCGAATTATGATCTTAACGGGGTCATGATATGGTCTACTTCACTAACGCGGGCACTCAAGTCGAACCTCAAGGCGCAAGGATGGACAATTAGTTCAATTGCCGATCGACTTGGCATCGGCGAGTCAACGGCCAAGCGCTGGCTTTCCGGCAAGGGGGTGACCCTCGACAATCTAGAGCAATTATGTGGACTTGCAGAATTAAGCCTGTGGGATCTTGTCCAACGCGCGCAGGCGCCGCAGGCCGAGTTGGCGCAGGAACTTACCCTTGCACAGGAACAAGCGCTCAGTCGGGACCCTGTCCTGGCTTTCCTCTTTATCCTCCTTCTCGGTGGCACGCCACTCAATGAAGTCGAGCAGGACTTTAACCTTCCGACAAGCCAGATACAGGCCGCACTTGATCAACTTGAACGCCTTGCCTTGATTGACCGGTTGCGTGACGGCCGCATCCGACCATGCGTCGATCGATCAATTATCTGGCGCAAGTCGCCCATGCGCGCAATGTTCGAAGAACGAATGAAGGCACAGTTTCTTGCGATGGATTTCGCCGATAGAAATGCAGTCTACGCTTCAGAAGTCGTCAAGCTCTCCGCCGCCGGCGCGGCACAACTCTCAGAATTGATCGAGAGACACCGACGCGAAATTCACGATTTGGCCACAAGGGACCGCGTAGAAATGAAGCTGAGCCGAAAATGGTACGCTGTACTTTTCGCGATGCGCAGCCTGGATACGTCTGGCCTCAATGGGCCCGAATAGCGGTTCATCGATGTCGATCAAGGGTGATCACGAGATGCCAAAAGACGATTTGATTGCGCTTAGATATCGTACTGCACTTTGCGTCAATTCGTAAAGATTCTCGTTAGCCTTGTCGGTTGCTGTCACAAACCTGCGGTCGTTGCGTTCAACCCATCCTTTTTCGATCAGTCTGTCGATCTTGCGCCGGACTGTTTCGCGCGGGATGCCGCTATATTCGGAAATTGACTGGAGATTGATGGCAGCCGGTGTGACCGATTTTACCGTGCCTTCGCGAAAATCGTCCAGATCCATTTCCTTTGGAACATTGCGTGCGGTAAATGTCCGCTCGCCGATAATGGTCAACACCAGAAAAAGATCGAGATCCCCGTCGCATACGCGCCGGCATGCGATGAGATGTCGTGTCAGCGCCTCGACATGAAGCGCATGAATCTGCCCAAAATTACTGTGCAAAGCATCCGCCACCATCGACTTGCGCCCACTCCTTGTCCGTTAAGATGAATATTGGCGCCCAAAATGGGCAGAATCAAGTGCTCAGTTTTGAACGATGCGCGCTAACATGACGTCTGGAGAGGAGAGTCTGATGACCAGGCCAACGAGTATGATTGCCAACCGCATGGACAGGGCAGAGCCCGCTTGCAAGCCGCAATGGATCAGGACCAACCATATCGGTGAGCCAGGGCATCCTCGCCTACTCTGTTCAATGAAGGCCAAAGCATGACGCAAGCCGATTTCATCATCATTGGAGGCGGCTCGGCTGGTTGCGTGCTTGCCAATCGCCTGTCGGAAGACCCTTCTTGCCGCGTTTTACTGATTGAGGCGGGAGGAAGTGGCGAGAGCTTTTTCGTGTCGATGCCGGCAGGCTGGGGTAAAACAACCAGCGAGCCTGGACATAATTGGCACTATAATTCATCCGCCGAACCAAATCTCGGCGGTCGGGCAATGCCAATACCACGTGGGAAAGGGCTTGGCGGGTCTTCCAACATCAACGGCCTGCTATATGTCCGCGGGCAACATGAAGATTATGACAGCTGGTCGAACCTTGGTGCAATTGGATGGGGCTGGGCCGACGTTGCACCTTACTTTCGCAAAGGTGAAAGCTGGGCAGGCGGCGGCAACGCGCTGCGCGGAGACAGCGGCGAACTCAAAGTCGAAGAATATGGCCGTCGTGACCCGACCAGCGAAGCTGTCTTAAGTGCCTTCTCGGAAATCGGTGTCCCGCGAAATCCCGACTATAATGGCGAAAGCACGTTCGGAGCCTTCCATTATCAAGTCACCACGCAGGGCGGCAAGCGCTGTTCTGCTGCCGACGCCTATCTAAGGCCGGTACGCGACCGGGCCAACCTTCACATCATCACGGGGGCGCATTGCCGCCGCATCCTGTTCGAAGGCAAGCGGGCAACGGGTGTCGAGTTTTCAACCGTAAAGGGCATCCAACAGGCGATGGCAACGCGGGAGGTAATTATTTCTGCGGGCGCTTATCACAGCCCTCAAATCCTGATGCTTTCCGGCATTGGCCCAGCAGACCATCTGTGCGCTCAGGGGATCCCCGTTCTCCACGACAGCGCGTCGGTTGGCTCCAATTTGCAAGATCACCTGATCCTCACAATGAGTTGGCAGTTAAAACAAGGAGCCTATAGCTACAATCGCGAACTCAGCGGCATGAAATTGCTTTGGAACGTGATGCGCTACGTCATGACAAAAGGTGGCCCAATGACGACCCCGGCTGCGCAGACAGGGGCCTTCGTAAAGTCTCATCCCGCGCTCGATCGGCCCGATATCCAGTTTCATTGCCTACCTGTTTGTGGCGACGTGTTTGCCGCTTCCGAAGGACGCAAGGGTAGCCTTTCTCCCTTTGATGGCCTCACGCTTGCACCTTGCCTGCTGCGCCCCGAATCGCGCGGCACGGTACGGCTCGCCAACAACGACCCGCATTCGGTGCCGAGCATTGTGCATAACTACCTCGGCACCAGTGACATTTCCCTGGCTATTCGCGCCATGGAAATGGCGCGCGAACTGGCGGCGGCCCCCTCATTGGCGCGACTCATTCAATGCGAGGTTTATCCCGGGCCGGATGCTGCAACCCCCGACGCATTGATCGAATATATAAGGCGTGCGGGTAACACCGGGTACCACCCCGTGGGCACCTGCCGAATGGGAATCGATGAGGGCGCAGTTCTTGACCCGCAATTGCGGGTCAAGGGCGTGGAGGGACTGCGCGTTGCGGATGCCTCGATCATGCCTCGACTGATCTCCGGCAACACCAACGCTGCGGCCATCATGATCGGCGAGAAGGCAGCCGACATGATCGGCAACTCCAACTAGCAGGAGAACAAGCATGATCACGTTTCTCCTCGCCGCTGCCACCCTTTTGAGCATTGAAAACTGCAAGGAGGTCGCCACCGACCCGGAAGCCGCGCTTGCCCAGTCGGTCGGTTTGCAGGGCTTCATCTACGGTTACCCGATTGTCGACCTGCTGCAGCAGATGCATAATGAGACGCATCGGGTCCGATCAGGCCAGCCAGTCGCCGCACCTGTCAACCATGTCGGCATTTATCCCGGCGTGCTGACACCGAAAACACAGGGCCAGTTGCGATCCCCAAACGCCGATACGCTTTATGTCAACGCCTGGATCGATCTGTCCCAGGGCCCGGTACTGCTTGATGTTCCGGAAATGGCAAAGCGTTATTATACGCTTGCCTTCATGGACCTGTATGCCAAACCGCACCACCTCGGTACGCGCACCAATGGCGGCAAGGCCTCCCGCTACGCCCTTATCGGTCCATCAGGTGGCATTATACCGTCTGGATACCAGGAGTTCCGCTTGCCCACCGACACGGCGTGGATGCTGGGTCGGATATTGGTCACCGATGCCGAGGATGAAGTTGAGGCCAAGCGCCTCGCCCGTGCAATCATCATGACTGGAGCCCACGGCCCGGCAGTAACCAATGCCGAACCTGCCCGCTATTTTGAGGGCCTTACCTATTTCAGCGTCTTGAACCGGGCACTCAAATCTTTGCCGGCCAACCCGGGCGAGGAAGCGCTTGTGGCCGGCTTTGACTCGGCCGGCTTTGGTCCGTCGCGTGAGTTTGACCCGGAGCAGCTTTCTCCAAGTCAGAAGCTCGGACTCGGTTGTGCAGTCCAGTTGGGCCCTCAAGTGCTTGCAAAGCGCGGCTTCAAGCCTACGCAGAGAACCAATGGATGGCTGCTTTCAAACGCGGTGGCTAGTCCAGGACGCGACTATCTCCTGCGCGCCGAAATCGCGCGCGGCGGATATGTCAATGATCCCGAGGAATCGATCTATCCTGCAGCCATAGCCGACAGCTCGGGCCAGATGCTCAATGGCCAGAACCAGTATCGAATTCGCTTCGAGAAAGACCAGCTCCCCCCGGTACAGGCTTTCTGGTCGCTCACCGCATATGACATGAAAACTCTCCAGTTAACCGAAAACCAGCTGCGCCGGTACGCCATTGGAGACCGCACGAAGGGACTTCGTTACGCCAAGGATGGTTCGCTCGAAATCATCCTTTCTGCCAAGCAGCCAGACAAGGGAATTGCAAATTGGCTGCCCGTCCCCAGGGATGCTTTTCACATTGTTGCAAGGCTTTATCTGCCGCTTCAAATTGCTCTCGATGGCAGATATGCACTGCCAAGAATTGAGCGCATCGAAACCTTGCCAAAGCGGCCATGACCGCAGGGCACTGAAACGGTTGGTTTCGCGCCGGAGCTGGGGCTTCAAAGTCTTCAACTGGTCATCTGTGGTTCATTGCAACGACGTCGAAACAACCGGGTGCTGGTGAATTTAGAGTGCACTGATAAGGAAACCCAACCACCTCGTTGCGCATGAATTGACTGGAGTGTTCAACAGTGGATGTCCAAACGAGGATTGTCGCGGCCACTGCACGCGGATAGAATGGGCCTTGCTCTGAACTTTTTGAAAAGCCCAGTTATGAAATGCCCTTCCAATGGATGATCAGAATATAAAGGAAAACGACACTGAGCCCAGCTCTGGCCGTCGTCAGCACGCGATGGATCAAAGGCGGCGACGCATCATTCGAGCCGCAGGCGAACTGATTGTTCAGAATGACAACGGCAATTTCACGATGCCTGAGCTGGCCGCGCGGGCCAGTGTAAGCCTTGCCACGCCGTATAACCTGTTTGGATCTAAAGCCACCATCTTGAGTGCCCTGTTCGAACGTCAAATCAAGGGGTTTCACAATGACAATGCCGATCTGTTAACCTCTCAACCAGCAGACAGGGTATTTGCCCTGGTCGACCGCCTAGTCAGTGCATTCGCCCGCGATCCTCAATTTTTTCGCAATCTCTGGAAGGCACTCCACTCTCTGGGGCCATTGCAATATGGCCAGTTTCCGATCCCCGCAACAGCACGACTCCTGCACCCATTTGTAGATAGCCTGGGACGTGACGGTCACCTGCCCGAGGCTGTGTCCAAACATATTATCGAGACAACGTTGTTCCGCATCTTCAATTCGCTTTATGAGGAATGGGCAATTCAGGACTGGTCAGAAAGCCAGCTTCGCGAAGAACTGCGCGCGAGCTACGCGCTCGTTCTGCACGGTTTTTTCAAGCAACCCGATCGTGCCCGACTCGAACAGGTAATTTTTACCGAATAACGCAATCGCTTGACGATCTCCCACAATTTTATAATGCACTATAAAATAAAGGAGGCTGTGATTATGAATTTCGACTTCTCCGATGATCAACGGCGCTTGCAAGAGGAAATTCGGCGCGTACTGACCGACGTCAGCACATCAGCTGAGGTACGAACCGTGCTGGAAGGCAGCGCGCCCCACAGCGCGCAGACCTGGTCGCATTTGGCAGATCTAGGCGCGCTGGGTATTGCCCTTCCCGAGATCTACAGCGGATCGGGGATGGGGCACTTGGAACTTTGCCTTGTTGCAGAAGAGGCCGGGCGATCGCTCGCTGCAGCACCCCTTTTTTCGACTGTCTACCTGGCAGCTGAAGCCATCAATCGAGCAGGAAGCAAGGAGCAGAAGGAACTCTGGCTTCCTCTGATCGCGTCTGCGAAATTGGTTGCAACAGCTGTGCTCGACCCGCGTATTCAGCGCACTACCGCTGCCATGCCTCTCACCATTGCGGCCAATAGGGTTTCCGGATCGCTCCACGCCGTACCCGACGGGATGACCGCACAACTGGCTGTTCTTCTCATAGATGACCAGCTCGTCTCGCTGGACTTGTCGGCTGGCAATGTCACGCGTCAGCCGGTAAAATCCATAGATCCCACTCGACCATTGGCAACGCTTCATTTCGAGGCAGCTATGGCACAATCACTTGGCGAAAAGAGCGGGCTGCAAATAGCGCAGTCCGTTACAC
>JBATDO010000341.1:0-3295 GCA_049663505.1 Sphingorhabdus sp. | reverse complement strand
ATGGGGAAGACAGTGGCGCTTTCGGACATGCTGGAAGAGGCGCGCGCGAACGGCCAGCGCGCGGTCGTTTTTGATCTGACCGGTACATTCATCGAGCATTTCTACGAAAGCGACCGCGACATTATATTGAACCCGCTTGATGCACGGTGTCCGCAATGGAGCGTGTTTGACGAGTGCCGTGACGAGGCGGAATTTTCAGCTGCTGCTGAAGCTTTGGTACCCCACGATGGCGGTGGATCGGAACAATTCTGGGTACTCGCGGCGCGGCTGCTGTTCGTAGAAATGTGTCTGCGATTGCGGGCTGACGGCAAAGGCACCAACGACGCATTGGCGAGCGAATTGATGACCGCCGATCTCTCGGCAGTACATAAATTGATGCGCGGTACTATTGCCGATCCGCTGACCGCACCGGAAGCGGCGCGCATGGCGGAATCGATCCGCGCGGTGTTCAATGCCAATGCCAAAGCGCTCAAGCTTTTACCGCGCTCGGGTCCGAAATTCTCGGTCCGCGATTGGGTCGAAGCAGAAGACAGACCGAGCTCGATATTGTTCATATCAGCGCGCTATGTCGACATGAGTGTATGCTCACAGTTGCTCACCGTGTGGCTCGATACCGCGATGAACACGTTGATGGCGATGGACCGTTCGGCCGACTTGCGCCTGTGGTTTTTCATCGACGAAATGGGTGCGCTTCACCGGCTGCCGGCCCTTGAAAAAGGCCTTCAGACGGCGCGAAATTTCGGCGGCGCGATCGTCACCGGCATCCATGCTTATGCCAAGCTCAAAGAGGTTTACGGGGAGAATATGGCAATGACCTTGTCATCCCTTGCCCGCACCAAATTGATCCTGGGAACCGCCGACCGCGAGACCGCCACATGGTGCTCGGACTTTATCGGCCATCGCCAGGTTCGGGATATGGAGGAAGGCTATACCTATGGGTACAATAATGCCCGCGATGCTGTCAGCCTGACCCCGCGCAAGAATATCGAACCGTTACTCTTGCCCGACCAGTTGATGAACTTGCCGCGGCTTTCGGGCTATCTCAAGTTCCCCGACGGCTTTCCGGCCGCTCCCGTCAAACTCACTCCCGTCACGCGCGAGCGCCGCGCCAAGTCCTTTATCAGACGGGCAGAAGATCGCGATGATGATGCGGGCGCTGCATCACCACCGGCATCTCCAAATGAACCGAAGCCCGGAAGTGACGACAGCACCGCCCATCCGTCGTCCAATGATGATGGCGCTGGCAAACCGCTCGCTCCCAAGCAAGGTGAGCTGGTACTTCACCGGCAGGCAGATCAGCCCGACCGTAAGATGCGCAAAAAGGGTCGTGATCGGGCAACGGAAGACCCTGCGAAAATGCGGCAGCAGCTTGCCGACCAGCGAGGATCAAAGAGCAAGAGCGTGGGTAGCAAGGCACCAGTCCGGGGTCAAAGCGCACGGGAAGTCTCGCCAACATCGCGCCCCTCAATGCCCTTGCCAGCTGTGATCCGCGCGGAAGCAGAAGAGGCCGAACAGTCTGCGCTTGCTGGTCAGACCGCCAGCGGGAAATTGGCAGCCTTGCAGGTACAGCAGCAACCGGTAGAAAAGCCGACACAGCAAGTGGCTAACCAAAATCGCACTGCAAATGATGCCAGAAAGTTGATGCTGGAAGACGGATTGAGCGAGCGCTCAGCAGTCGACCTTGGCGATGTCGATATGGATATGTGATGCGCATCAGCGGTGTGGATAAGGGCTGTTGAGATATGCTTTCGGTTGCCAATGTCCGAACCGCTGGCGGCGCTGCCAATTATTTCGCAGCTGACAATTATTATACCCGCGCCGATGCCGACCGCTCGGGCGAGTGGGTTGGCAAAGGGGCCGAGATACTGGGTCTTGATGGCCGGGTGGACGCCAAACAGTTCGAGGCAATATTGAAAGGCTTGCTCCCCGACGGCAACCGCGTGGGCAGCGAAGGCCGCGATCATAGGGCAGGGACCGATCTGACCTTTTCAATGCCCAAAAGCTGGTCGCTCATTGCGCTGGTTGGGGGTGATAACCGTATCATTGATGCGTATCGCAATGCAGTCAAAGAGACGCTTCATTGGGCAGAGAAGAATTTGGCCGAGACCCGGATGGAGGTCAAAGGCCGAGAGAAAGGGGTGTCCACGCGTAACTTGCTCGTGGGTCTTTTCCAGCACGACACAAACCGTAACCAGGAACCCAATGCACATTTTCATGCTGTTGTAGCCAATGTCACCCAAGGGCCAGACGGCAAATGGCGCGCACTGCGAAACGACAAATTATGGGCACATAATACGTTGCTGAATGCAATGACGATGGCGCGGTTCAGGCTGTCGGTTGAAAAGCTCGGATATGAAATTGGCGAGCAATCAAAGCACGGCAATTTTGAAGCGGCAGGGGTTACGAAAGAGCAGCGCGAGGCATTCAGTACGCGCCGCGCAGAGGTACTTGCACAACTCGCGAGGATGGATACAACAGGGCCAGGTGCGACCGACGCAGCCACGCTGATGACGCGCGCGGCCAAGGTTACTATCGAAGACCGCGCTGCCCTTGGCTGTTCTTGGACTGATAAAGCGGCAGAACTGGGGTTCGACCCCACAGCTGTGATCGCGCGCGCCAATGCACGCGCAGCATCAAATATTGGCGGTGTCCCGAGTTTGACCGACAAGATTCAGCAGTTCGCGGCATATGGACGCGAATGGGTATCGGCGATTGCCGATCGACTTGGCTTAAAGCAGGGCGACCCGCTGGTACCGCGCGACTTGAGCCGGCGGTCGCCGAGCGAAATTGCCGCAGCTCATTCAGTCGCATCGGCAATCCGGCAACTGGGCGAACGCGAGGCAGCCTTTGCCAAGACCGACATTTACAAGGCTGCGCTCGACTTTGGTTTGCCGACCGCAATGCCGCAGATCGAGCAGCGCGTCGGGCAGCTGTTGCGCCAGGGCCACCTGCTCAAGGGCAAAGGCGCCGACCGGCATCTGGTGACAACCGCCGACGCCCTTGCGGCCGAACAGCGAATATTGGCGTCTGTCGACCAGGGCAGGGGAGCTTCGCCAGCGGTGGTTTCGACAGAGGTTGCCGGAGAACGCCTGCAGGCGCTTTCGCAACTTCAATATGGCATTACGCTAAATCCCGGCCAGGAAGGGGCAGGGCGGCTGATATTGGGGTCGAACAACCGCATCATCGCCGTCCAGGGTATTGCAGGAGCCGGCAAGAGCACATTACTCAAACCGGTTGCCGATATCTTGCGCGAAGAAGGTCGTAATGTCTTGGGGCTCGCCGTGCAGAATACGCT
>JBATDO010000340.1:0-14000 GCA_049663505.1 Sphingorhabdus sp. | reverse complement strand
GAAATCGATTACTCGGTCGCCGCATATCCTGGCCAGGAATTCAAGCGCGCCTGCAGCTATGAATTGCTTCCGTCCCATGACGATAGCTACCTGCAGGACCAGTGGCACGGCGCAATAGATGGCACCGACTTTCTGCTGTATGAAGCCAAGCTCACCGAAACACGCGGGTCGGGAAAAAATCGCCGAACGGTAACGGTGTTTGAAGGCGTAGTGCTCAGATTTCAGTTTGCGCGACCATTTCTGGCGACGACACTGGTCCGCCGGGAAGGTTTCAAATTCACTCTATTTGGGGATACCAAGTCCCTTGCTGGCCAGCAGCTTGAACGGGTGAAGATGGTCGATCCTCGCTTTGAAGACGCATTTGACGTGTATGGGACCGATCAGGTTGAAGCCAGATACCTGGTGCATCCGGCCTATTGCGAACGGTTGCTCGACTTGGAAAAGGAGTTTGCAGCGGAGAAGCTAGCAGCCCTGTTTCTTGAAGGAGATCTGATCGTTACGCTGCGTACAGGAGATATTTTTGAAAGTGCGACGCTCAACCCCGATCAGGATCGCGATCGACTTGGCAAGACCATTGCTCAATTTGCGTCGATCGTGAGGCTCGTCAAGTTATTGAACGAGAGACCCCGAAGCTAGACCAGTTCCACCTGTCGCGACCTTTGACTTCGCCTGCAGTTGGGCTAAAGGCGCGGGCCACTAGTTTTGGTTTGGAGTTTACCCATGCGTGCCGACGCAGAATCCTTTGTTGCCCGCATTGATGCAGCGCTTGATCTCGTCAAGCTGTCCCTTGACTGGGATCGGGCGATACGCCGCCTCGACGAACTCAATGCCAAGGTGGAAGATCCAACGCTTTGGGATAGCCCAAAGGCGGCCGAAGAAGTCATGCGTGAACGTCGACGTCTCGATGCAGCTATAAGCACAGTCAGGGAGATCGACGCAGACAAGGTTGGCACAGTGGAGCTAATCGAGCTTGCTGAAATGGAAAGCGACATCGAACTCGCCGACGAAGGCGTTGCGGCGCTGAGAGCGCTTGCTGATCGTGCCGACAAGGACAAGGTCACAGCGCTGCTCTCGGGAGAGGCAGATGCAAATGACTGCTTTATCGAAATCCATGCAGGTGCCGGGGGCACAGAAAGCCAGGACTGGGCTGAAATGCTGCAGCGCATGTATTATCGTTGGGCTGAGAAGCGCGGCTACAAGGTGGAAATGGTAGACTACCAGGCAGGAGACCAGGCAGGGATCAAGTCGGCTACGATGCAGATCAGGGGTGAAAATGCTTATGGGTATGCAAAGACCGAGAGCGGCGTTCACCGTCTGGTTCGCATATCTCCCTACGACAGCGCTGCAAAGCGTCACACGAGTTTTTCCAGTGTTTGGGTCTACCCCGTTATCGATGACAATATCGAGATAGAAATCAACGAAGGCGACCTGAAAATCGACACGTATCGAGCCTCTGGCGCTGGTGGCCAGCACGTCAATACCACTGACTCAGCGGTTCGCATCACGCATAAGCCGACAGGCATTGTCGTTGCGAGCCAGAACGACCGTTCGCAGCACAAGAACCGGGCGACCGCAATGGGCATGCTCAAGGCCAGGATGTACGAAGCCGAACTGCGCAAGCGCGAGGAAGTCGCGAGCGGAGAATATGCCGCAAAGACCGAAATCGGTTGGGGTCACCAGATACGATCATATGTGCTTCAGCCCTACCAGATGGTCAAGGACCTGCGCACCGGCGTGACGTCTCCTACACCTGGTGATGTGCTAGATGGGGACCTGGACACGTTCATCGCTGCAGCGCTTGCGCAAAGGGTGACGGGCGAGGCAGTTGCTGTCGACGACGTAGACTAGGTCGGGCCGGGATCAGTCGCCAGGCGATCCGGCCGATCCGGCCAACAGGCCGCCATCGAGGTGTATCTCGCTTCCCGTCATGTAACCCACGTCGCCTGAAGCAAGCATCAGAGCAATGGCCGCGACCTCTTCGACAGTGCCAAATCGCTTAAGCGGTGTGTCGGCGACCATGGCAGCCATCCGCGCTTCCCGGTCAGGACCATCGCCAATCAGCGTTTGCCACATAGGGGTCAAAATGGCTGCGGGATGAATCGAATTGCATTGGATGTTGAGCCCCTGTGCCGCACAGTACAATGCCACTGATTTTGTGTGATTGCGAACTGCCGCCTTTGATGATGCATAAGCTGCAGCTCCAGGAACGCCGACGAGCCCGGATCGTGACGACATGTTGATGATTGCCCCGCGGCCTTTGGGCCGCATCGCGCGAATGGCATAACGACATCCAAGGAACGTTCCATCAAGGTTCACTGCATGAACTCGCTGCCATGCTGCGAGTTTTCCATGCTCTGGGTCGTGTGGTCCATGGTCGTCTTCAAAACCCGTGATCCCTGCGTTGTTTACCACGATGTCCATGGTTGGATGGGCAGCCTCCAGTTCGTCCCAACCTGATTGAGATGACACGTCCAGGTAAAACGCAGCTCCACCGATTTCGTGTGCAATGGCCGCTGCTCCGGCAAGGTCCAAATCGGCCACGATGACATGTGCGCCTTCACGTGAAAAGCAGCGGGCAATTTCAGCGCCGATTCCACGCGCACCACCCGTGATCAACGCGGTCTTGTTCTGTAGTCTTGGCATAAGGGTTCCATGAAAGAGGGGCTTTCCCTCGATGGCAGGCCCGATTCAACCTACCGAAAATGTGCAATAAGAGCAGAATCTTTTCGCTTGAAACACCCGAGCCACTCCACCAAGCTATGATGAGGGTTATGCGCCAGTTCTCCCAATCGGCCAAGCCCAAATGGAGAGTTGAATGTCTGATTTCTACCCCGTACCACCCGATGCTGCTTCAAACACCCATGTCAGTGCCGCCGACTACGATCGGCTATATGCCCAGAGCGTCGAAAATCCGACCGAATTCTGGGCCGAACAGGCAAAGCGCGTTGACTGGATGGTCGAACCGACCCGGATAGACGACTGGTCTTATGATCCAGTATCCATCAAGTGGTACGAAGACGGTGTGCTCAACCTATGTCACAATGCAGTCGATCGGCATGTCGCAGCTGGCAGGGGTGACCAGATTGCCTTCATTTTTGAACCCGATGATATCAACAAGGATGCCCGCCACATAAGTTACCGCCAACTTCAGGCCGAAGTAGTAAATATGGCCAATGTCCTCAAGGCGCTTGGCGTGCAAAAGGGGGACCGTGTCACCATCTACATGCCGATGATAGTCGAAGGGGCAGTTGCAATGCTGGCTTGCGCGCGGATCGGCGCGGTTCACAGCGTGGTATTTGGCGGATTCTCGCCCGATGCCTTGGCTGGTCGGATCAAGGACTGCGCAAGCCGTTTCGTTATTTGCGCAGACAGTGGGTTGCGCGGCGGAAAGAGCATACCGCTGAAGTCCAACGTCGATGCGGCACTTGACAAGTTGTCGGAGGTTGAAGCGGTGCTCGTGGTCCGGCACTCAGCCGAGCCTGTAGCCATGCACGAAGGTCGCGATTATTGGTATCATGAGGTGGAGGTAGGAAATTCATGCCCTTGTGAGCCGATGAACGCCGAAGACCCGCTATTCATTCTGTACACGTCCGGTTCCACAGGTAGCCCCAAAGGCGTCCTACACACAACTGGCGGTTATGCGGTTTGGACGGCATCGACATTCGAATATGTGTTTGACTACCGTCCCGGCGAAGTCTTTTTCTGTTCAGCTGATATAGGATGGGTAACGGGGCACAGCTATGTGGTTTATGGGCCGTTGCAGAACGGAGCGACCAGCATAATCTTCGAAGGTATCCCAAGCTATCCCGACAACGGTCGTTTCTGGGACATAATCGATCGGCACCAAGTCAATATTTTCTATACTGCTCCAACTGCGCTGCGAGCGCTCATGCGCGACGGAGCCGCACCTGTGAAGGCGCGGAGTCGCAAGAGCCTCAGGCTGTTGGGAACTGTTGGTGAGCCGATAAATCCAGAGGCATGGCGCTGGTATCATGACGTCGTGGGCGAAGGCAGGTTGCCGATTGTAGATACGTGGTGGCAGACCGAGACCGGCGGGATCATGATTACTACTCTGCCTGGGGCTCATGGCATGAAGCCGGGTAGTGCCGGCAAGCCCTTTTTCGGAATCAGGCCACAGTTGGTTGACGCCGACGGAAATGTCATTGCCGACGAACAGGTGGGAGGTGCTGCATCAGGAAACCTGTGCATAACCCACAGTTGGCCGGGACAAGCCCGGACAGTTTACGGAGACCATGAACGTTTCGTCCAGACGTATTTCTCGACCTATCGCGGCAAATATTTCACTGGTGATGGTTGTCGACGCGACGGGGATGGGTATTGGTGGATAACCGGAAGGGTAGATGACGTTATCAATGTGTCGGGCCACCGCATGGGTACCGCGGAAGTGGAAAGTGCCCTTGTACTTCACGTGTCTGTTGCCGAAGCTGCCGTGGTGGGGGTTCCGCACGATATCAAGGGGCAGGGCATCTATTGTTATGTCACGCTCAATGCGGGGGTTAGCCCAGGTGATGAACTGCACGCAGAATTGCGCATGCATGTCCGCAAGGAAATTGGACCGATAGCCTCGCCCGACCACATCCATTTCACGTCGGCGCTTCCCAAGACCCGATCAGGCAAGATCATGCGGCGCATTTTGCGCAAGATCGCAGAGAATGATTTTGAAGCATTGGGGGACATTTCGACATTGGCGGACCCGTCAGTCGTCGAGGACCTGATCGAAGGTCGAAAAAATCGCTAGTTGACGCTTGCGTCAACCTGATCGATCCACTAGAAAGCGCGACCTTAATCGCGCGATTAATTTTATTTGCCTGTGCCAAAGCGGAAGGATGTCATGCCAAAATCTCAATCCAATTCGGGCCCACTCGACGGAGTCAGGATCATCGAACTGGCAGGTATCGGTCCTGGTCCTTATGCGGGGCAAATGCTCGCTGACCTTGGCGCTGATGTCATTGTGGTTGATCGGCCAGGCCCGGCTATGATCGGCAAGGCAATCGATGGGCGGGGTAAGCGCTCGATCATCCTCGATCTCAAGAAACCCGAGGCGGTAGACGCGCTGATGCGTCTCGTTGCATCTGCCGACGTCTTGATCGAAGGGTTGCGTCCTGGCGTCACCGAGCGAATGGGTGTCGGCCCCGATGCATGCCACGCCGTCAATCCCGGACTCATTTATGGGCGCATGACCGGTTGGGGGCAGACTGGTCCATGGAGCCAGATGGCTGGTCACGACATCAATTACATAGGTATGACTGGCGTTCTCAATGCAATCGGCAAAAGGGGGCAGCCACCCGTACCGCCACTCAACATGGTTGGTGACTTTGGCGGGGGAACGATGTTCTTGATAACCGGAATACTGGCAGCGCTTGTCGAACGCGCCAAAACCGGCCGTGGCAATATCATCGATGCCGCCATTGTTGACGGGACCAACAGTCTGATGAGTTTTGTCTATGGGATGGCAGGATCGGGTCGCTGGCAAACAGAACGCGAGGCCAACCTTCTCGACGGTGCTGCGCCTTATTATCGCTGTTACACGACGAAGGACGCAAAATTCATGGCGGTGGGATGCATTGAGCCGCAATTTTTTGCAGCGATGATGGAGCGACTGCCAATCGATTCTGAGGCTTATGGGAACCAGAATGATATTCCTGCCTGGTCGAGCCAGCACGAGTTGCTCGAAGGCGTATTTGCAAGCAAGACCCGTGATGAGTGGGAAGCAATATTTGCCGGCACAGACGCGTGCGTGACGCCTGTTCTCAATTATACAGAGGCCTCAACCCATCCTGTAAACCGGGCGCGGCAGACACATGTAGTCGAAGGGGGCTGGACGCATCCGCAAATCGCGCCACGGCTTGCAACTCACGAGCTTGCAACCCATTTCGATATTGCAACCAAGGGCGGCGATTATGCCACCATCCTGGCAGAGGCAGGTCTTGCCGATGCTGACATCTCCCAATTGATCACGGCCGGTGCCGTGATCGCAGAATAGGACGAGTAAAATGACTGAAGCCTATATTTATGACGCGGTGCGCAGTCCACGCGGCAAGGGGCGCTCTGATGGCGCGTTGCACGAGATCACGCCGCTTGATCTCGCCGCCCAGGTGCTGGCCAGTGTGCGCGAACGCAACGGACTTGCCGACGACGTCGTCGAGGACATTGCTTTTGGTTGCGTTTCACCGGTCGGAGAACAGGGTGCTGTCATTACCCGCACTGCAGCATTGCAGGCAGGATATGCATACACGACTTCGGGCATACAGGTGAACCGCTTCTGTGGATCGGGTCTGGAGGCATCAAATATCGCGGCAGCCAAAGTCAAATCGGGTGAGTGCGACTTGGCCATCGGAGGCGGCGTGGAATCGATGAGCCGTGTACCGATGGGTTCTGACGGAGGTGCATGGCCAATCGATCCTCGCTCGGCAATAGCCAACTACTTCATTCCACAGGGCATCTCAGCTGACCTTATTGCTACCATCTATGGATATTCCAGGGACGATGTCGACGCCTACTCGGTCGAGAGTCAGAAACGCGCAGCCAAGGCCTGGGATGAAAAGCGATTTGCCAAGTCGATCCTGCCGATCCGCGACGTGATCGGCGAGATACTTCTTGATCGCGATGAACTGATGCGGCCTGAAACCGATATGCAGTCTCTCGGCGCGCTCGCACCAGCATTCCAGATGATGGGGCAAATGATGCCGGGTTTCGACGATATTGCGATCATGCGTTATCCAGAGGTGGAAAAGATCAACCATGTGCACCATGCTGGTAACAGCTCTGGCATCGTCGATGGGGCTGCTGCGGTGTTGATCGGAAGCAAGGAGGCCGGCGAGCGGCTGGGGCTCAAGCCACGGGCTCGCTTTGTATCGATGGCATCTGTCGGATCAGAACCTTCAATCATGCTGACCGGCCCTGAATTTGCAGCACAAAAGGCACTCGCACGTGCTGGCATGGACAAGTCAGATATTGATCTTTGGGAACTGAACGAGGCATTCGCCGCGGTCGTGTTGCGGTTCATGGAAGCGATGAATGTCGATCATGGCGACATCAATGTAAACGGTGGCGCGATCGCAATGGGCCATCCCCTGGGTGCGACCGGTGCGATGATCCTCGGAACGGTACTGGATGAGCTTGAACGGTCCGGGAAATCGACCGCGCTCACGACGCTTTGCATCGGGGCCGGAATGGGCACTGCGACAATCATCGAACGTTTGAACTGATTGGGAAACGACACATGACTTACAAAACTTTCTCGGTCGACATCGATACCGATGGCATAGCACTGGTAACAATAGATCTTCCCGGTGCATCAATGAACGTCTGGAACAGCGATCTCATTACAGAATTTGGGAGCTGGGTGGATGATTTTACCACCAATGACGCGATCAAGGGCGCAGTCATTACGTCAGGTAAGTCATCGGGTTTCTTGGCAGGAGCTGATCTAACCATGCTTGGCGGCGCCAAGGCCAACAGCACCAAAGAGGCGTTTGAGCAGGCGTTTGCACTCAATGCCCTGCTTCGCAAGCTGGAAACCGGTGGGCAGGCGGCCAAGGCGCTCGCTGCGGGGCAGGTTTCAGCCAAGCCTGTTGCTTGCGCTATCAATGGTCTTGCACTTGGCGGTGGGCTCGAGTTGGCACTGGCTTGCCACTTCCGCGTCGTTTCCGACAATTCCAAGATACAATTGGGTATGCCTGAGGTGATGGTGGGGCTGTTGCCAGGTGGCGGCGGCACCCAGCGGACTCCGCGCCTGATCGGTTTGCAGAACGCGGCCATGATGATCATACAAGGCAAATCGCTCGACCCGGCAACCGCAAAGACACAGGGCCTCGTTCACGAAGTCGTCCCGGCAACCGAACTGATCGACCATGCCAAGGCATGGGTGAAGGCCAACCCAAAGGTCACCGCACCGTGGGACAAAAAGGAATTCAAGTTTCCCGGCGGAGCAGGTGCGATGGATCCCCGCTCGGTTCAGCTCTTCATTGGCCTCAACGCGATTGCTCACAAGGAAAGCAAAGGAAATTTCGATGCCGTGAAGGCTATCCTTTCTTGTCTCTACGAGGGCTCGATCCTTCCATTTGATACAGCTTTGCGCGTTGAGTCGAAATATTTCACCAAGTTGCTGTCAGGCAGCCAGGCAAAAAACATGATCCGCACATTGTTTATCAACAAGCAGGCTGCCGAAAAAGGTGCTGGTCGCCCCGCTGGTATTGCGACGGTGGACATCAAAAAGGTAGGTGTGCTTGGCGGTGGTTTGATGGGATCAGGGATCACGCATGTCACCGTGAAAGGTGGAATGGATGTAGTCGTGCTAGACCGGAGCCTGGAGGAAGCTGGCAAGGCGGTCGAATATAGTCGCAAGATTATCGACAAGGCGGTCGGTCGCGGCAAGATGACCCGACAGGCAGGAGATGCTTTCATGGCCCGGATCACGCCCACCGACAACTTTGACGACCTCAAGGACGTCGACCTCATCATAGAGGCCGTTTTTGAACGTCCCGATGTCAAAGCCGATGTAATCAAGAAGGCCGAGGCGGTGATACGTCCCGATGTCGTGTTCGCGTCGAATACCTCTACGCTTCCGATCACTGGCCTTGCCGAGAATTCCATCCGGCCGGAGCAGTTCATCGGTCTTCATTTCTTTTCGCCTGTCGAAAAGATGCCCTTGCTCGAGATCATTCCAGGAGCGAAATCAGGCGACCTCGCGCTCGCAGCCGCATTTGACTACAATGCAAAGATCAAGAAGACCCCGATCGTGGTAAAGGACGTTCGCGGATTCTTCACAAACCGCGTTTTTCCTCCATATATGGCCGAGGCAATGCGCATGGTCACCGAAGGTGTGAAGCCGGCATTGATTGAAAACGCTGCCAAGTTGCTGGGAATGCCTATCGGACCTCTGGCACTGCTTGATGAAACCACCCTGCAACTCGGCTATGATGTCATGCAATCTACCAAGGCCGCGATGGGCGATGCCTATGTGGCAAGCGGGACAGAGGATTTCATGGAGAAAATGGTTGTGGAACTTGGACGCAAGGGACGGCGTTTTGGCTCGGGTTTCTATGACTATGACGAGAAAGGTGAGCGCAAGGGTCTTTGGACGGGCATGGCAGATCACTACCCGCTTGCGCAGATCCAGCCGTCCGTTGAAGAAATTAAGGAGCGGTTGCTTTACATCCAGCTGATCGCAACTGCGCAGTGTTACGAGGAAAAGGTTGTTGCCGACCCGCAAAGTGCTGATCTTGGAGCCATCTTTGGTTGGGGTTTTGCGCCGTATACCGGTGGTCCCATGAGCTATATCGACACAACCGGACTAGGAAGCTTCGTTCGCATCGCGGACAATTTGGCGCAGCGTTTTGGTTCCCGGTTTGCGCCTCCTGCGAGCTTTCGAGAAATGGCCGACAAGGGCGAAACGCTCTACCGGGTTGCTGCCTGAAGGTTTTTTGCAAAATTGACCGGCAATAAAAAGGGACGGCCTCCACGTTGGTGGCCGTCCCTTCTGTTTGTGTGCCCGAGCAGGTTAGAACTTGGCTCGCACGGTCAATCCGTACATGCGTGGTTCCTCGACAAAACCGATCAATGATCGCGTGCCGGCACCTCCACGCAGTGGAGTATTTGCAGTAATGCCGCGGGTAATCTCGTTGGTCAGGTTTGTGCCCCATAATTCGAATGTGAAACGCTCGTCTGGGGTGCTCAGCCCGATGCGTGCATTCATTTTGAAGTAATTCTCCTGGCGCGCCAGGGGAATGGGCAGGTTGTTCGTGTCCAAATCGATGGTCCGGGTCGTGCGGCTGTCCGAATAATTGATGCTGCCATTTACCAGCAAGCCCCAACCTGAGCCGTTTAGTGGACCATCATAGGTCAGTCCGGCAACCCCGGTAAACTTCGGCGCATTGGTCAGGTCCTGACCGCAAAGGCGAACAACCGAGGAAAGGGCACCAGGGGCAACGCCATTGGCACAATTACCGGGATATCTCGCATCTGCATAAGTCAGCGCCAGATTGCCCTTCATGTGACTTCCAAAGTCGCCAAACAGCTCAAGCTCTGCACCCGTGGAGCGGGCCGAATTCACATTGAACGTAAGGAACTGGACGCCTGTGAATTCCAGGACCTGGAAATCACTCATCTTCATGTCGAACAACGCGAGATTCGCTTTGATAGGACCAAATGTCGCTTTTACACCAATTTCGATCTGGTCGACTTTTTCTGAGTCAAAACGCGGATCTGCATAGACTGGCGCAACTGTTCCGCCACCTGCCAGCACTGCACCCGAGTTTGTAATGTTTGCCGCGGTCGGATCAAGATTGAACCCGCCAGATTTGAAGCCGTGACTGTAACCTGCGTAGATCAGCAAATCCTGGTTTGCCTTATACCCAACTTGCGCGGTGTAAGTGATCTCACTGTCCTTGAACGTGTTGGACCATTCACGAGGTACAGGCAGGAAGCGGCTAGCGAGTCCTCCTCCAAGTCCGGCCGGCGCTGTCAAAGTGACAGGTGCCGCAAATGGAAAGCAGTTCAACCCAACAATGCCTGACTGTACAGCTGCAGGTAAAGTTGCAGCAGTGAACGCTCCAGTGAGAACGCCATTGACGCTAGCCTGGCACGCGCCATTGCTGGCATTCAACTGGTCAAATGACGCCGTCTTCTTTTCATCTACATAGCGTGCGCCAACCGTCAGGCTCAACTTCTCGGTAAAATTGATGACGTTGTGAGTGAATATCGAAAAGCTCTTCGCATCTTGGCGAAACCGGTTTTCCGCATATGAACCCAAGGAGTCGACAGGGATGCCGCCGTTACCGAGTGCAGTGAGTGTAAACAAGGGATTTACACCGAGTGCATTGGCAAAATTGAATGCACTATTTGCCCGTTGATAGTCTGCTCCAAATGTCATTGTCTGATCTTCAACAATGTCTTCTGTCGAATAGAAGCCACCCACCAACCAATCGAGATGATCGTCAAACGCGGTGCCTTGCAACCGCAGCTCGTGCGTCATCGTCTTGATGGTGTTGCCAGTTGGCAGAATTCCTGCCCTCGAGTTTTGGCCGCCAGCGCCTGTGGTGAAAATGGCAAGCGACACAAAATCGGACTCCTGCGTCGAATTCGATTCAAAATTGCGATACGAACCTATGTAGGTCAGCTTTGCTGCACCAAGGTCCCATTTCAACTCACCGGAAACACCCCATTGTTTTGCACCGTTGACAAATGACTGCCCGTTTGTTGCAAGATTCTGAAGTGCAGATTGGCCAAATTCTAAAACGCCATCATTTGCCAGGCCATGGAAGGCGGCAAAAGGTGCAAGTTCGGTTTCGCGGACGATGACCGCGTCACAGCAATTTTCGCTAACCTTGGAATAGTCTGCCAGCAACCGGATGCTCACATCTGCATTAGGCTCAATGTAAACTTGGCCGCGCAGCATATAGCGGTCGCGGTTGTTGCTCTCGGCACCGGTCGAGCTTTTCAAGAAGCCATCGCGCTTTCGGTAAGTGCCTGAGAGCCGAACTGCGGCGACGTCTTGCACCAATGGTACGCTGATGCCTCCCTGGACGTTGATGAAGTCGTAATTGCCATAGCTCGCATTGGCAAAACCTTCCACTTCGGAGAGGTTCGCCCGCTTCGTGGTGATATTCAAAGCGCCAGCGGATGTGTTTCGACCGAACAACGTGCCTTGAGGACCGCGCAAGATTTCAAGGCGTTCGAGGTCGACAAGGTCACCCAAGGCAACACCCGGGCGTGACTGGTAGACGCCGTCGATGAAAACACCAACGGAACTTTCGAGGCCTGTGTTGTTACCAGTTGTACCGACGCCACGAATCTTGATCGACGTGCCCTGCGTTTCAGTTTGCGATGATTGTATATTGAAGCTCGGGGAAATCGACGACAGTGTCTTGATGTCGGATACGCCTTCGCGCTGCAGCGCTTCAGGGGCAACGGCGGTCACTGCAAGCGGAATGTCCTGGACGTCCATTGCGCGCAAAGTTGCCGTCACGATGATCGGTTGATCATCCGAGTCCTCTTCGGCTTGAGGCGCTTCCTGGGCATATGCTGCAGGCATTAGCATTGCGCTGCAAATGGTGCTGCATAACGCAGCCGTGAGTACACGGTTAAATCGACGCATTTCTCTCTCCTCCACTTCGACCTGCAACCTGGTGGGCTTTTGCTCATCTCGGTTGGGCGGCCATGTTCGAACTCTCTGGGTACTTTTCCCGGGGATTAAGTGCTCTCTCGACAGACATCCTATCAATGATTTTTGGTAAATCCAGTGATTTAATCGCGCAATTGAATTTGGGAAATAAGTGTGGCTTTCGTGCCCGTTGGCGTTATTCACTCACGCGGTATGTTTGATCGTCCCACGATAATCGACGAGGCTTTTTTACGCCGAACGGCTGCGCATGACTTCCCTGTGCCTCGCAGCAATTCTGCAGCGTTTCCGGTTTCGAGCAACCTGTTGGTCGACTTGTTCGACAGCCAGATCATGAGTCGCCATTTAGACCTTTGGGCACGGCGTTCGAAAGGAAAGACATTCTATTCCATAGGCAGTTCCGGGCATGAAGGCGTTGCTGCGATGGCGGCAGCCACTCGGCCAACCGACATGGCATTTCTGCATTACCGTGACGGCGCCTTTCTCATCCAGCGCAAGAAACAGGTGGGCGGACTGACGCCGCTTTACGACATGGCGCTTTCCTTCGCCGCATCTGCACATGACCCAATCTCTGGGGGACGACACAAGGTTCTCGGTTGTGCAAACACCTTTGTGCCACCACAGACGAGCACAATTGCTTCGCACCTGCCCAAGGCGGTTGGTGCAGCTCATTCCATTGGCATGGCGCGCCGGTTAAAGTTGGCCGATGCCATTTTGCCTAGCGATGGCATTATACTGTGCTCATTTGGCGATGCTTCAGCTAATCATTCGACGTCGCAAGGTGCATTCAATGCCGCTTGCTGGGCCGCATTTCAGCATCTACCAATGCCAATAATTTTCCTTTGCGAAGACAATGGCATCGGGATTTCAGTACGAACACCCCAAGGCTGGATCGAAGCAAATTTCGCTCATCGCCCAGCCCTTGAATATATCCAGTGTGATGGGGCCGATCTAAACGATGCGCTTCGCGGCTGCGAAGCAGCGGTCAGCCATGCGCGGACTCGTCGCAAACCGGTATTCCTGCATATGCGTACAGTCCGGCTAATGGGCCATGCTGGAGCTGATGTCGAGGCAAGCTATTCGGCATTGGCACATATCGAGTCTGCCGAGGCGCAAGATCCTTTGATGCATACAGCGCGCATATTGTATGATCAGGCTGGAATGTCTGGCGAGGAAATTGTTGCCCGCTATGAGGCCATGCGTGCGCGGGTTGCGCGCGTGGCACAAGATGCATTGGCCAAGCCGCGGCTTGAGACTGCAGCTGACGTAATGCAGTCGATCGAGCCTGCACATGCCGTGAAAGTCTCACCGGCATTGCCGGAAAAAGCCGCACGTAACGCGCTTTTTGCGAAGGATATGCGAAATTTGGCCAAGCCCGTGACGCTTGCCAAGAGCATTAATTTTGCGCTGGCTGATCTCATGCTGCGCTATCCCCAAACTGCGCTTTTCGGCGAGGACGTGGCAAAAAAAGGCGGTGTTTACGGGGTCACGCAAGGACTCCAGGAAAAATTCGGTGTCACCCGCGTTTTTGACACGTTGCTTGATGAACAGACGATATTGGGGCTTGCCATTGGAATGGGGCACAATGGGTTTGTTCCCATCCCCGAGATACAGTTTCTTGCCTATTTGCATAATGCCGAGGACCAGATACGTGGCGAGGCCGCGACACTATCGTTCTTCTCGAACAGGCAATATCGCAACCCGATGGTGCTGCGAATTGCCGGCTTGCCGTATCAAAAGGGTTTTGGCGGCCATTTCCATAATGACAATAGTCTTGCGGTTCTGACTGACATTCCGGGCATTATCGTTGCATGCCCATCGCATGGAGGTGATGCGCCGGCACTGCTTCGCGAAGGTG
>JBATDO010000339.1:0-3466 GCA_049663505.1 Sphingorhabdus sp. | reverse complement strand
GTGCCGCCCTTGAACAGCAGCCGCGGTCCGCCTTCAAGACCGTTGAAAAGCGCATCGAGCGTCCAGCATACCCAGAAATCCTTCTCGACATTTTGCGATGTGGTGCCGAGGCGCTGCGCTGTCGTAGCGAACAGGCCGCTGCGGCTTTCGGCATCGGCGCCAATGATCTCGTCGAAAGCTGGATTCATATGAGCTGAACTTTGTCGAGGACAAGCGGGCGGAGCAGGTCCTGCATCCATGACGGCAATGCCGTCATGCCGTCGGCAAGGTCGTCGCGCAGAGGCGGACCCTGGACGGGATCGGCCAACAGCCTGGCCAGCCGGTCGCGCCATTGATCATCGTCGTCGCCGGTCATGGTGTCGCGCAGCCAGTGCAATGCCTGCACGATACGCATCGCGGGGCGGCCTGCCCAGAAGAGCTTGCTGGCGGCGGTCTGCTTGAAGCTGATATTGAGGTTGCCAAGCTTGATGGTCTTGTGGCGCGCTTCGGTATGGACAACGATTTTGGCGGGCACGGCATTGGTAAAGCCGAGATCGTTGGCAGCGGTCATGCCATCGACCAGTACCCGGATCTGGTCGCGTCGTGCAACCGCGTCGATCACCGCCTTCGTGTCGGCCGGACCGTCCTGCTGGGTAAGACTGTTGAAGCGCGGCTTGTCGTAAAGGCCCCAATCGACGCGGCGAAGGTCGCCGGATTTTACGAGACGCTGCAAGCTCTTGTCGATGGCATCGCGGCTTGCGAGGTCGAGCAGGTCGCTTGGCGTCCAGACAGCACCGGGCGCGCCGTTGTTTACGCGATCGAGAATCTGGTCCTTGAGTGGCAATGGGCTGTCCATGTCCGAAATATGTAGCATGATTTCGGACAAAGTCTATTTCCATCTGCCTGACAAATGACAATGAAACATTCGATCTGGTTGACTCTTAATCAGCGGGTCGTGGGTTCGAACCCCTCAGCGTCTACCATTTTCTTCAGAATATCATGGGGTCATGTAACGCTCAGAATCCGCCAGTCGGACTGTAATTGTCCTATGCACATCGTCAGGACGGCTTTTCGTAAATTCTGAGGTAGCACAACAACTCTCCTTCGAGCTGCGTGCCGGGGATTCTAACGCAAGGAGAATTGGACCATTTCATGTCACGATGGTCAAGATCTTCGTGGAATTAAGCACGTAGCACGAACTAACGAAAGGCCATCTTCCAACATCATGCTTTCCTATTGCCGGATATTTAAATTGTCAGTATGAAATTACGGCATGATGATCCGCCGTCCTTCCGCAATGAGGCTGGTCCGCCAAGCGCTGACCGACAATTCAGCCACAGTTCTCTTGGGGCCACGCCAGATTGGCAAAACCACGCTCGCCAGAGCGCTGGCCGCAGAACATGAAGGCAGCGTCTTTCTGGATCTTGAACAATCGACCGATCTCAGGAAGTTGCAGGATGCCCCTGCCTTTTTGCGCTCCACAGCCGGCAAACTGACAATCATTGACGAAGTGCATCGTGCACCGGAACTCTTCGCGGATTTGCGCGTCCTGATTGACGAGCGCCGGCGAGCAGGCCAACGAACCGCGCAATTTCTGCTCCTGGGGTCGGCTTCACTCGACCTTGTGCAACAAAGTGCGGAGACGTTGGCTGGACGTGTCACCTATATCGATCTGCCCCCGATTGGACCGAGTGAGGCCGTTGATGCAAATATCTCCATAGAGCGATTGTGGCTCCGCGGCGGCTTTCCAGATAGCCTCCTAGCCAATGACGACGCCGCAAGTTTGCGCTGGAGAGGGAACTTTATCCGCTCTTATCTTGAGCGAGATGTGCCCATGTTTGCCCCGCGCATGCCAGCAGCGACAATCGGTCGCCTTTGGACAATGTTGGCGCATGGGCAAGGAGCGCTGCTCAACGCGACACGCCTTGCGCAAGCGCTAGCGGTCACGTCGCCAATGGTTGGCCGATATATCGACCTGCTCGATGATCTGCTTCTCGTCCGCCGTCTGCAACCATGGAGCGGCAATCTGGGCAAGAGGCTGGTTCGATCTCCAAAGGTCTATGTGCGCGACGCAGGCCTGGTTCATGGTTTGTTGGAAATTGAAACACTCGATCAGCTACTCGGGCATCCGGTCGCCGGAGCAAGCTGGGAAGGGTTGGTGATCGAGGCCCTAATTGATGCTGCGGGGCCGCGCGCCTACCCAAGCTTCTATCGGACCGCCGATGGCGCCGAAATCGACTTGGTGATCGAACGCGCGGGAAAAGTAGCCTTTGCCATCGAGATCAAACGGTCCACGGCACCGAAAATTGAACAAGGATTCTTCCGAGGAGCCGAAGACATTGGAGCAGAACGGCGCATAGTCGTCTACCCCGGGACTGAAAGCTATCCAGCGCGTGACGGGGTCGAAGTAATGCCCCTGCACGACGCTATTGCAGGCCTTTCAGGGCAGTAGAGCCAGATCAGACCGGGTTCCAAATTGTCTGCAAGCGACCGTCGCGATTCATCCTTCGCCCTCGACACGGCCCCGCCCCTGATTGGCGGCCCGCTGAGATAGCGCAGTGCGGTGAAGACGGACTTCCAGCCAATCGCCTCACATACCTCTGCCCCGTCGCCGCTGGCGAACAGATTCTGGACAAAGCCCACCGACATCGAATGCGTGCCCATCGCGCGGAGGAGGCATACTTCCTTGCCCGATGCACCGCGTGTTCATGGCAAGAGCGGAAATCGGAGCTGCATGGGCAAAGACCAGCAAGGAAGACCGCGACTATCTTTCGATCAAGCTCGACGATCCCAGCTTCACCGCACCGATCTTCGCCAGGCTGTTCGCAAAGAAAGATGGCAAGACCTTCGACCTCATCTGGTTACGCCCCTAAGGCATGAGCGGAAACTCGGCACTATATTAAACAACTCGGTTGCCCGTGCGTGTCATCACAAATCAAGTTTGCGTCTATCAGGCCGCTTTGGGACAATCGTGGGCGATCAGCATGCCTGCAGATTGCCGTCAGGCTCTCGCGGGCCTCGACCATATCGCGCATAAGACTTTTGGGCAGCATGTGAATTCGTACTGCTGGTTATTTACCGCAAATGATGCAACCATTTCGATATAATTGATCTGAAATCGTTGGCTTTCAAATGGGTTTTTCGATTTGTATACATGACCGCGCTTGATTTCGAGCCGGATAACAAAGCGGTCGTTGGTCTGAGCCCTTAGATTTCCTCCAGATTTGAGTAGAGTCCGATCCAGCATGGAGTCGGACGAATGAAGCGAAGTAGATTCACCGAAGAGCAGATCATTGCGATATTGAAGGAGCAAGAGGCGGGGATGGTGACGGCCGAGGTTTGTCGGCGTCACGGGATCAGCTCGGCGACGTTTTACAAGTGGAAGGGCAAGTTTGGTGGGTTGGAGGTTTCCGATGCCCGTAAGCTTCGTCAGCTCGAGGAAGAGAACGCGCGACTGAAGCGGCTTTTGGCTGACACGATGCTTGAT
>JBATDO010000338.1:0-3122 GCA_049663505.1 Sphingorhabdus sp. | reverse complement strand
GTCACGATCATAGTCGGCATCGCCAGCGCCATGCTATTGTCCATTGTCAGGCGGCAATCAGAGATTGGCATCATGCGCGCAATGGGAGCAAGCAAGGGGCTGGTCATTTCAATCTTCGTTCTGGAAGGCACTTTGATCGGCTTCATTGGCGCAATCGTCGGGGCAGCGGCTGCGCTTCTTGCCCTCCTGCCGTTGCCGACAGTGACTGAAGTCAGTAGCGGAGGGCTGCCGATCGACCGGAAGCAAGGTGATTTCTTGCTGGCGATCGCGCTGACCACTTTTGCTGCAATGCTTGCATCGATCCTGCCTGCCCGGCGAGCCGCCCGTATTGATCCGGTGGAATCGATAGGGGGATGACCGCCGGACCGATTTTTTCTGTGCATGGCCTGACAAAGAGTTTTGGCGAGGGCGACACGCAGACGCTCGTTCTGAAAGACATCAACCTTTCGATGGCTGCGGGCGAAATGGCAGCCCTTCTGGGACCGTCTGGTTCAGGTAAAAGTACGCTGCTGACTATTCTGGGTACGCTGATGCGTCCGAGCGGTGGCAGCCACGAAATGCTGGATGTGGACCTCGTGCAGGCCAGCGAGGCACAGCGCACCGAATTCCGCAGCAAACACCTGGGCTTCGTTTTCCAGTTCCATCACTTGTTACCCGATCTCTCGGCACTGGAAAACGTGATGATGCCTGCCGCTGCCGCTGCCGGTCGGGAAACACGCGCCATGCGTGAACGAGCGACAGAATTGCTCGATGCCGTGGGTCTCTCGGACAGGAGGGATTTTCGACCATCGGCGATGTCGGGTGGCCAGCGTCAGCGCGTGGCGGTCGCGCGCGCACTGATCAACAATCCGGTGCTGGTTTTGGCTGACGAACCCACCGGCAATCTTGACCGACAATCGGCAGACCAGGTGATGGATCTGATCCGTTCGATTAACCAGTCCATGGATAGCAGCTTCCTGATTTCCACCCATGACGAACATATCGCCGCCCAATGCCCGCGTCGGATCGAACTTCTCGATGGTCGGATAGTCCGATCGTGATTACCCAATGTTTCAGTTGCAACAATCGCCGTGCAAGACAGCCGTTCCTTGCAGGCCAAATGCCGGTGGCTCCCGGACGTAGGGACGGCTCTGAATAAAGGGCCATTGTCATGACGCGGTATTAGCCTTGTGAACTGATGGACTTGCACAACATCCCCCTGATGATGGGTGTCGAATGTCACCCAAATGGTTGTGCAAACATCTTCCTCCCTTCCCTTTCAGGAAGCGTCTGAATTGAATGCCCACGGGAATTTACATGATCTGTTCGGCAGCCAAGTCGGACGACATTTAGAAAAGCTTAAAATTCCGCATTTAGGGTACCAAGACTTCGCACTGGTTGAGCGGGTTGGACAAGCGGAGATATGAATGGGTCAAATGGACATTTTGAGAGGCTCGATTGCATTTATTGCTGCAGCGGTCGCGGTCTTCGGCTTGACTTCGCTTGCAAGCGCTTCACGGCCTGACGGAAAAGGGTGGAGACATTTGACTCCAAGTCCACTGCACTGGACCGCGTTAAGCCTTGGCAGCTGCCTGACGCTATTCATGGCCTATATCGCGTTGTTTGTAGGCTCATCTCGCCTCGATGCGCAAACCCAGTTGAGTATCTTGAAGGGCCTTATCCTTGCTTTCGGTTTTCTCTCGATTGCAACAGCCGCCTCTATTTTTGCACTGCGACATCGTTCCGTTCGCTGGAGGGGTGCAAATATTGCCTTCAACGCAAAATCGGGAAGGGAGCTGCGGCACATGAGCGAAATCGTTCGGGTCAATGGCAATTTCGTTGGGCAGATTGTTCTCACATTTGCAGATGCAACGATATTGCGCATCGATCCCCATGCAAAAAACGCAGGCGAACTGTTGGAACGCATCAATGACAATCGAGCATCCTGACAAAATTCTGGCGAGATGAAACGAACTCGCCGTGACTGATCGGAACGGGAGATCGATGCAGGTTCGAATAGGCCAGCACGTTTTTGCGACCTCCCTGCCCGTTGCAACTTGCGCAGTTCAGGCGGTTAGCACTTCGCTATTGGCTTCGAACCGCTCCCAGCCCTCAGGCCCAAGCCTTTCGAGCGGCTGGTATCGAACCTTGTACTGCATGCGCGCAGCTCCTTCGACCCAGTAACCGAGATAAACGAATGGCAGTCCGGCCTTTCGGGCGCGTAGGATATGATCCATGATTATGTAGTTCCCAAGACCCTGACGGCCATCGGCCTCCGCGTCATAAAAACTGTAGATCATAGAAAGGCCATCGCCCTGCTGGTCGGTCAGGCATGCCCCCACCAATTCACCCAGGCGACCAAATTGACCCGGCGTGCGATACTCGATCACATTGCTATTGACCGGAGATTGTTCCACCATGTCCGCATAGTCCATGTCATCCATGTTCGCCATGCCACCCACGGGATGGCGCTGCGATAGATAGCGCCGCAAGAGTTCATATTGCTCAGAGGTCGACCAAGGACGGCAGGCGCTCACAACCAGGTCGGAATTGCGTCGCAAAATCTTGCGCTGTGTAGCATTGGGTTCAAATTCGTCAGTCAGCACGCGTACTGACACGCAAGCCTTGCAATCGATGCAGCTCGGCCGATAGGCAACATTCTGGCTGCGGCGAAAGCCGATGCGACCAAGCGCATCATTCAATTCATCGGCATGAGGTCCGTTGAGTTCTGTAAAGACCTTTCGCTCGGTCTTACCCGGCAAATAGGGGCATGGTCCGGGGTTGGTAACAAAAAAACGTGGAAACCGGACTGGTGCACTCATCGATATTTTGTCCCGCATATCCTGGTGAGATGGATCTTTATGTCACCGTTATGCACTCCCAGCAACAGACTGAAAAGAATGTTTACCATCATAATTGAACATTTTTCGAAACCAACAGACTATTTGTTCAATTCAACCCGCTCGACCTTGTATCCTGCGTTGTTCAGACCGTCGACGAGGCCCTGCAACTGCTGGGCATCGCGAGCTTCGCACTCGATGTCGGTTATCAAGCCCTTGGCAGGCAAGGTCGTGAATATCCGTTGATGGTAGATCTCGATAATGTTGATATTGTGTTCATTGAACAGCCTCATCACCTTGTAC
>JBATDO010000337.1:0-6707 GCA_049663505.1 Sphingorhabdus sp. | reverse complement strand
CAATAAACCGGCAATGGGACATGTTGAAAATTCCTGCCGGAATTGAAATCAGCGACCGAAGCGTTGGCAACATTCTTGCGACCATGACAATTGTCGAGCCATATTTCTCGAAGAGCGCCTGTCCCTGTTCGACTTCGGTCCAGTGCAGCGTCAGCCAGCGCCCATGCTTTTCAAGGAAGCTTTTCAAGCGTTCCTTGCCGAACTTGATGGCCAAGAGGAACCACAGATAGTTGCCCAACATCGCGCCAGCAGTTCCGCTCATGACAACACCACCAAAGGTCATATTTCCGCGGGCAGCAGAGACACCAGCTACCGTCATGATGACTTCAGAGGGGACCGGAGGAAACACTGTTTCCAGAAACATCAACAGGGCAACGCCCCAATAGCCAGCCTCGTTCACGAGCCGGATAATCCAGTCATCCATACTGAGCTATTCCGAGAGGCGCGCCTCGATGGCGTCCCATATCATGGCGGCAACATCGCTGTTATTGAAACTATCGATCGCAACAATACCCGTTGGCGATGTGACGTTGATCTCGGTCAACCATTCTCCACCGATCACGTCAATACCAACAAATATCAGGCCACGCTTCTTGAGTTCCGGCCCCAGTACTGCACATATCTCGTGTTCCCTGGGAGTGAGGACGGTTGCTTCTGCATATCCTCCCACCGCGAGGTTGGATCGAAATTCACCTTCTCCCGGACGGCGATTGATCGCGCCCGCTATTGCTCCGTCGACCAGAACAATGCGTTTATCACCTTCGCTTACCGAAGGAAGGAATTGCTGGACCATGAAAGGCTCTGGCCACACTTGATTGAACATTTCAACCAAAGCACCAAGATTGCTACCATCGGCATCGATACGGAATACCGCCTTGCCAGCATTACCGTGCAACGGCTTTACAACCACTGTTCCATATCTTGCCTGGAAGTCCTTGGCTTCCTGTAGCGAACGCGTCACAAGTGTGGGGGGCATGAACTGCGGATAGTCCAGCACGAACACTTTCTCGGGCGCATTGCGCACCGACACCGGGTTATTCACGATTAGGGTTTGATCCTGGATGCGCTCCAACAACCATGTGCCGGTCAAGTAACCAAGATCGAAAGGCGGATCTTGGCGCATCAGTATCACATCCACATCGGCACCAAGATCAATCCGAACAGGATCACCAAATCGATAATGGTCTCCATCCACGCGCTGCAAATCATGAACTGGGTGTGCAATCGTTGTGAGCTTGCCTGCCTCCCAGCTGAGATCGCGAACATCATAATGATAAACGGCGTAATCGCGCGCTTGTGCGGTAAGCATCAGCGCAAAACTCGAATCACCCTTGATGCTGATGCCATCCATTGGGTCCATCTGGACTGCGACCGTTTTGCCCATGCGTTCATCCTTATGCTTATCCAACACAGGGCAGATGGTGTGGTATGCGCAAAGGTGCAACCCATATTACGGCATTGCCTGCATTTTCAGGCATATGAAAGTGACTTGAGCGCTCATACTAAGTGCAATCTCAACCGCCTAGCTGCAAGCGGAAAGCCCCTGACTTGGTTGCGGCTTCAAGGATCGGATGATCGTAGCTGGCCTGCGCGGGCATAAACATCACTGCGTTCCAGCCCGAACCGCTTGGCAATGTGGCCGGCTGCCTTAGCGGCCGACATGGTCTTGAGGGCTTCCTTCAAGGCCGCGTCTGCGTCGCCGTTTTCAGCCGGCGATGCCTCGACTGGAGGACCAACCACCACGACAATTTCACCTTTCGGCTCTAAAAGAGCATAGCGCTTCGTCAGTTCGGAAAGCGTCCCTGTGACAACCTCTTCGAATTTCTTCGTAAGTTCTCGCGCCACCGCGGCCTCCCGATCTCCCAGGACCTGCAACATGGCAGAAAGTGTTGCACTGAGACGCGGACCACTCTCATAGAATACCAAGGTGACCTTGATGGGGGCGAGTTCGGTCAGTGCGTCCGCTCGGGCCTTTGCCTTCGAAGGCAAAAAGCCCGAGAACAAGAACCGGTCAGTGGGTAAACCGCAAATCGACAAAGCAGCGATCGCGGCATTGGGTCCTGGCGCTGCAAAAACCGTAATTCCGCTATCCCGGGCTGCCCGGACAAGCTTGTAACCCGGGTCCGAGATCAGCGGCGTTCCCGCATCCGAGACCAAAGCGACCACGCCGCTGCGGGCGGCTGCCACCAGAGCCTCGCGTTCGCCGGCATTGCTATGGTCGTTATAGCGTCGCATTTTCTTCTTGAGACCAAGATGATGCAACAATTTACCTGTTACGCGACTGTCTTCTACTGCCACGATATCTGCCGCATCCAAGATCGCTATGGCCCGCTGTGACATATCTGCAAGGTTGCCGATTGGGGTTGCAACAACATATAGACCCGACTCGAATGTCATAAAGAAAATTCGCTTTTCGGTGAGGAACAAAACATGAGCGCAACCAATGCAGCAACGGACGACCGGTCGCAAGCCTTGTCAAAAGGGATGCGGGGCCACGTAAGCAAACTATTCGCGGTTTCGCTCATGGTGTTGCTCGCTGCCTGTACGGCGATCCCAAGAGGTGGTGAAGGCCCGGCACCGGTTGTGACGCCTGATCCACTCGACAGCATGCACAAGGTTGCCCTCCTGTTGCCAATTACCGGACCAGATGGTGATGTAGGCCAGTCGCTGGCCAATGCTACAGCTCTTGCGCTTACCGACACCAAGGCAACCAATATCCGCCTCATTACCTATGATACAGCGCTTGGGGTGACGGCAGCAACGCGCAAGGCCGTAGCCGATGGTAACAAGCTCATTCTTGGCCCATTGCGCGGAGACAACGTTCTGGAAGCTGCAGCAATTGCCCGGCCTGCAGGAATTCCAATCATAAGCTTTTCCAATGATGTCGGTGTGGCTGGCCAGAATGTGTTCCTGCTTGGCCATTTGCCGAATCAGTCAATTGATCGTGTAATCCGTTACGCCAAGGAGCAAGGCTACAGCCGTTTTGGTGGAATAGTTTCAAGCAATGTCTACGGCCAGCGCGCGCAATCCAACCTCACTAAATCGGTTCGCGACGTGGGCGCCACATTGGTTGGCATCCAAGAATCCGATGGCACTGCAGCTTCAGTGGATGCAGCAACTCGTAAACTGGCCGCACTTGGTTCAATTGACGCGCTTCTTATTGCTGACAGCGGTCGCGTTGCAGCTTTGACGGTCCCCTCGCTGCGGCGTCATGGCCTGAGAAGTGCAAAGATCCTCGGAACCGACTTGTGGAACATTGATGGTTCGCTTGCCAGCAACCCGGCAATGTACGGAGGATGGTTTGCAAGCGTTTCGGATACTCTGTATAATCAATATGCCAGCAAGTATCGTGCGCGATTTGGCAAAGCGCCACTAAGACTGTCAAGCTTGGGATACGACTCCGTGCTGCTCGTGGCGCGCGTCGCTCGCGACTGGCGACCCGGATCACGCTTTCCAGTTTCGCAACTAACCGATCCACAAGGCTTCATCGGCGTCGATGGCGCATTCCGTTTCATGGGTAATGGGTTGACGGATCGAACGCTCGAGGTCCAGGAGATCCAGGCAGGCAAGTTCTTGACCGTTAGCGCTGCACCAACAAGCTTCGGAAAATAAGCGAACTTGCGCCGCAGTGCACTATTTGAACGAGTATTTTTTGAAAGCGGGCGGCCTAGAATAGTGCCTGCCCCCATTTCAAGGCAAGATGGGAATTTGAAAGCCCCCTGTTGATCTCATCAATGGTTGCAATGCTCACCATGCACGTGACCAATACCCAATTTTCGAGCTTTCTCTATTTTTTTCAATACCATCTGGCGCTTTAGTCGCGATAGATGGTCAATGAACAATATGCCTTCGAGATGGTCCATTTCATGTTGCAGGCAGGTCGCCATGAGATTGTCCATTTCTTCTTCATGGGCATTACCGTCAAGATCTTGCCAGCGCACACGAATCTTCGATGGGCGTTCGACCTCGGCATATTGGTCAGGAACCGACAAGCAGCCCTCATTATAAAGCGAATGCTCTGAAGAAGGATCCAATATTTCAGGGTTTATGAACACCCTAGGATTGCGGATTACTTCGCCTTCCTCTCCGGGTTCCTGCAGGTCAATCACCAACACGCGCTTTGGAATGCCGACCTGGATCGCTGCCAGACCGATGCCCGGAGCAGCATACATCGTTTCGAGCATGTCATTGACGAGCCGCTTGAGATTGTCATCAAACGCATCAACTGGGGTCGAGATGGTCTTGAGCCGTGGATCGGGCACTTCGAGGATAGGGAGAATAGCCATGCGGTGCAGATAGGGGTTGGGTTGCTGGAAATCAACCGACAGGACGACGAGCGCGTAATGCCTGCGCCAAGGTACCATCATCAAGATAGTCGAGTTCCCCACCCACTGGCACTCCATGCGCTAATTGGGTGAGGCGGATCGGGAATTCCTCGAGCCGTTCAGCAAGGTAATGTGCTGTTGTCTGCCCTTCTAGTGTGGCATTCATTGCCAGCACGACCTCGTCAATGTTCCCGGCAGATACACGGGCAACCAGGCCGTCGATGTTGAGATTTTCAGGCCGCACGCCGTCCAGCGCGGACAGTCTGCCACCCAGAACATGATATTTACCCGGAAACAATCTCGAGCGATCAAGCGCCCAAAGATCAGACACGTCCTCCACCACGCAGATCGAGCGGACATCGCGGCGTGGATCAACACAGATTCCACAGGGATTACCCGTGTCTATGTTCCCACAGATTGCGCATACGACAAGGTGCTGCTCAACGTTATTCAGAGCACGCAACAGTGGCTGCAATACTGTCTCACGCTTCTTCATCAAGTGCAGTACCACACGTCTTGCAGATCGCGGGCCAAGTCCTGGCAGTTTCGACAATGCTTGGGTGAGTGCGTCTATTTCTTGCGATGCCATACAAGCAGTCTTAGGGGGCTTTCGAACAAAGGAAAAGTCACGATGCGCATCGCCTTCATGGGAACACCAGAATTTGCCGTGCCGACACTCGATGCTCTCGTAAGTGCCGGCCACGAGGTCGTGGCGGTTTACACGCAGCCGCCCCGCCCCGCCAACCGCGGCAAGAAGTTCACTCCTTCGGCGGTGGAGGTTCGCGCCGAAGAGCTGGGAATCGACGTGCGATCGCCACTTTCGCTACGCGATCTGGAAGCACAGCAAACATTTCGGGCACTGGAACTCGATTTTGCAGTCGTGGCCGCCTATGGACTAATCTTGCCACAGGCGATCCTTGATTGCCCTGCACAATGCTGCTTGAACGTACATGCATCTCTCTTGCCAAGGTGGCGCGGAGCAGCCCCTATACAACGGGCAATATTGGCGGGTGACCAGAAAACCGGCGTGATGGTGATGAAGATGGAGGCGGGTCTTGACACCGGTCCCGTGCTTGCGACGACCGAGACCGAAATCGGATTCAAAACAACCGGTCAGTTGACCATCGAGCTTGCCGAACTGGGCGCAGAGCTGATTGCAACGGTATTGTCGGACTGGTTTGCCCATCCAGCAATTCCGCAATCGAATGAAGGTGTGACCTATGCCGCAAAAATTGACAAGTCTGAAGCACGGATAAATTTCTCGGCGACGGCAGAACAGGTTGAACGACAAATTCGGGCGTTCAATCCTTCGCCTGGAGCCTGGTTTGAACATGAGGATCAGCGCTACCGCATATTGAAGGCCGACATCAAGATGCTGTCCGGCCTGCCAGGCAAGGTACTTGATGACGGTCTGACGATAGCCTGCGGCACAGGCGCAATTCAGCCAACACTGGTCCAGCGCGCAGGCAAACCCGCGATGCCGACGGCAGACCTCCTTCGTGGCAACCAGATTACTGCCGGCACAATGCTTCGATGACCAGGCTGGCACTCACGATAGAGTTCGACGGTGGGCCTTACATGGGCTGGCAGCGTCAAGACCATGGGCCAACGGTGCAAGGCGCGATCGAAGAAGCGATATTCAAGGTCACGGGCGAAAGAACGTTGGTGTACAGCGCAGGTCGCACAGACGCCGGTGTGCACGCTCTTGGCATGCGTGCCCATGTCGATATCGACAAGCTTTTGTCGCCTTTTCGGTTGATGGGAGCAATCAATGCGCATTTGCGTCCCCAGCCAATTGCGTTGATCGCCTGCGAAGCTGTCGCGTCCGATTGGCATGCACGTTATTCATGTGTCGGACGTGCCTATGAATATCGCATCGTCAATCGCCGGGCACCCCTGGCGCTCGAACAAGGACGCGTGTGGCGTATCAGTCCTTCGCTTGATGCCGAAGCGATGCACAATGCCGCCCAGATCCTGGTTGGCTTGCACGATTTCACGACGTTCCGTTCAACACATTGCCAGTCGGCGAGCCCGGTAAAGACCCTCGACCGGTTGGTCGTCCGTCGCGAAGGTACGCATGTGATAATCGAAGCTGCAGCCCTGTCGTTCCTGCATCACCAGGTGCGATCAATGGTGGGGTGCCTTGCAGCTGTTGGTCGTGGACGGTGGGAAGCGAGTGATTTGAGAGCAGCACTTGAAGCGCGAGACCGCACCGCACTGGCGGAAAATGCGCCGCCTGATGGCCTTTATTTCGTGAAGGCAAACTACCCTTGAATGACGAAATGCATGGCACGCCGCCCGCTGCCATGTGATTTTACACATGCTTGGCAGCGCAATGAACGCCGATGACCTGCAGCCACGCTCAGACCGGCAGGTCTCCTG
>JBATDO010000336.1:0-11143 GCA_049663505.1 Sphingorhabdus sp. | reverse complement strand
GCTGAATTATTTGACCTCGCTGAGCCACCAAAGCGTATCGAGATTTACGACAATAGCCATATCCAGGGCACAAATGCACTCGGTGCCATGGTCGTTGCGGGACCTGAGGGGTTCATGAAGGGCCAGTATCGTAAGTTCAATATCAAGAATGCGGACACCGCTCCCGGCGACGATTTCGCGATGATGCGTGAAGTGATTCAGCGCCGTTTCGGGCGGGCACAAGATGAAGATCCCGACCGAAATAAGGACGACTGGCCTGACCTGGTGTTAATCGACGGCGGGAAGGGGCAAATGAGCGCTGTAAAGGCAGCACTGGAGGAAGTTGGCGTCGAGGATATTGCATTCATCGGTGTTTCCAAGGGGCCTGATCGTCATGCTGGTCGCGAAACCTTTCACTTTCCCGATGGTCGCGAACTCGACTTGCCACCAAATGCGCCTGTGCTGTTTTATCTACAGCGCCTTCGAGATGAAGCGCATCGCTTTGCAATAGGAGCGCACCGTGCCAAACGAAGCAAGGCGATTACTGCCAGCCCGCTTGACGAAGTCCCAGGCATAGGTCCTTCTCGCAAGAAAGCGTTGTTGATGCACTTTGGTACCGCGCGTTCAGTCCGCGATGCGAGCCTTGAAGACCTAACCAAGGCGCCGGGTGTATCGGCTATGGTAGCGCAAGCGGTATATGACTTTTATCATGCAGGCGGACCAGGAGCTGGCTAGACGTTCAACGATGTTTCGCGCGGGGAGCCTGACATGGATCCCGGTCAATCGCCAAAAGCAGAAGATAATGCTTTGCTTTGCATCATTTGCCACTAGTTTTGCACGCCTGTCTGAGGGAAAGAACAGATGCCGACAATTCGTGCCAACGGGATAGATCTCTATTTTGAGGACAGTGGCCCTGCGGATGCGCCAGTTGTGCTGCTGGTCATGGGGCTGGGCACGCAAATGATCGCCTGGCCTGGCGAGTTCGTTCAAGGGTTGGTCGATGCCGGGTTTAGAGTCGTCAATTATGACAACCGTGATATCGGCCTCTCGACAAGGCTCGACGGTGCTCCCGCGCCTAACCTGTTTTGGGTGCTTATTGCCTCAAGGCTGGGCCTTCCACTCCGGCTTGCCTATAGCTTGGAAGATATGGCCGCAGACGGCGCGGGACTACTTGAGGCACTGGGAATTGAAAAGGCCCATGTCGTGGGCGCGTCGATGGGGGGCATGATCGCCCAACACATTGCTGCCGCCTATCCCCATCGGGTCAACAGCCTGACTTCAATCATGTCGACGAGTGGTCGACCAGGATTGCCAGGTCCTGATCCACAAATTCGAAGACGATTGATGTCGAAACGTCCATTGAGGCCCAGTCGGGATGAAGCCATTGCTATGGGTGCTGAGGCATTGAGGTCTGTTTCCTATCCCGATTCTACACGCGAACCCACTGCCTTTGCGAAAATGGCGGCACGTGCGTTCGATCGGAGTTATAATCCGGAAGGAATGTATCGACAGTTGGTTGCTATCATCGCCGATGGCAGCCGTGTTTCCCAGTTAAAAGCGATATGCACGCCTACTCTAGTGGTACACGGCGCTGCTGATCGGTTGGTGCCGAAGGCATGCAGCGAAGACATCGTAAAACATGTCGCTGGAGCTAAACTGGAGATCGTTGAAGAAATGGCGCATGATCTTCCCCCGTCGCAGGTTGGCCGCCTTGTCGCGCTCATTGCAGGACATGCCCGTTCCGTCCGGTGCTAACCGCCATCCAATTGGTTCAAATCAGCGGAAGTCATATCGCGGTAATCTGCGATGAAATGCCCTAAATCGTATCACGGTTGGGGCATTTGTGCTCATCGGATGCAGTATCGCCATCGTTCTTTTTAGTTGATACTGGTTTTGCAGGTGCAGTTGGCTGCAAATCCCAATGTATTGTAATTGCATTGATATTTCTAATAATCGCGGCTTGGAATTTTGAGAATCTGACGATATTGGCCAGTTAACGGACACGTTGTCGTGCTCAAGCTGTGGCGTGAACCAGGGATACAAAATCTGCAATAGCAGTAGGTAATGGGACAATTCGCGTATTAGCTGTATTGACCGACCGAGTTGCTGATGGCGCTTTTCGTTACGTCATCGGACAAGGAACCGGGTAGATGAAAGCTTGGCGCAACAAGAAGCACGTACAGGCTGCACATCGGAAAAGTGCGTGACAAAAAGGCGCGGGGGGCCACCGGCGGGACAGTTGCACGCATCGTTTCAAGAGGTCTTGGGCGACCTTCTTGAGTAAGTGGCCTTAGCTCAAAGCACGGTCAACCCAACGATAAGAAGACTGATGACCAGACCTTGAACTTGTTGAACACAAATGGATGTCATCAGATAGGATCCGTTGCGGCGCTTGAAAAAGTCACCTTGACGGATGAAAACATCAAAGATTTCTTATAGTTGCTGATTGTCGATCCGACCCGCTGTGCTCGTCCCAAGCACAAGTCAAAGGTGGCCTTGCCTGATTCATATTGCAATGCACCATAAAAATGGTTGCGCCTCGCTACCTGTTCGATAACATGGAGACATGTCCATAAATCAGCTACTTCTCGAGGCAATTGCGCTGCAAAAATGTGTATTTGCAACATACAATAACGTCCGAATGACACTTGCTCCCCACATACTCTATTCTAAGCATGACGCGCTATTCATCGATGCGGTTGCGCTGGAGAAAAATGGCGAACCTCCGCGCGAGAAAAAACTCGGTGCATTTCACCTGGCAGGTCTCAAGGAGTTGGAACTGGCAGAGCGGCACTTCGAACCTGAACCATTGTTTGACCCTGAAGCACAAAAATATGAGGGTGTGACCTTGTTCAAGATTAGCAATGCCAAGCAATGATCAATATTGCATCGTGTTTGCGATATCCTGAATAAGTCGGCAATTTAAATTGCGGTAACGCTAGCTCCAGATGGTCGATGGCGCGATAATACTTCCCATTTTCCAGCCAGCTTGGCATGACGTGTCATGCACATAACCGCTCCTGCTATTGTTTGTTCGGTGCGAATCCACGGCGAAACGGGAGCGATCGTTCGCGCATTTGCAGAGGATTACGGGATGCTCGCGGGTTATGTTCAAGGCGCTCGAGGCCGTCAATTACGTCCTGTGTTGATACCTGGTAATGTCATAAGTGGAGTATGGCGAGTACGGGTGCCAGGGCAACTGGCATCGCTCGTTGCCGAACCCTTGCATAGCAGGGCGCACTTGCTCTCCGAACCGCTCGCAATTGCCGCGATTGACTGGGTCACTGCATTGACCGCCGCAACATTGCCAGAGGCCCATCCCTATCCACGATTGCATAGCGGGCTTGACGGTCTGTTGTCAGCAATCGAGTTGGCTCCTGCTGCGAGGATATGGGCCGGCCTAATTGCCCAGTATGAAACCTTGCTCTTGGCGGACTTGGGTTATGGAGAAGAACGTGGCGCAGAAGGTGCCCCGGTCGCCATGATGGCCCAGAACAGGGAACGGCTTGTTGCCCATGTGCTGGGTGACCGCCGCGATGATGTGATGGCGTCGCGCGAACGATTGGTCGATCGGCTAAAAAGGGCAGTTGCATAAGCGCCATAGGCGAGGCATTGCGGCCGCAAAAGGAGAACGCCGTGTTAATCGCTTTGTTGCCTGGAGATGGGATTGGTCCTGAAGTCATTTGGGAAGCGCGTCGCGTGCTTGATGCGCTCAAGATCGATGGATTAACCTTTGAGACGGGACTTGTCGGGGGAGCTGCCTACAAGGCCACCGGACATCCTTTGCCGACCGCTACCCTGGAAATGGTCAAGCGTTCGGACGCAATCCTGTTCGGTGCTGTTGGCGACCCCAGTTGCGACAATCTCGAAAGGCATCTGAGACCTGAGCAGGCAATCCTTGGGTTGCGAAAAGAGCTGGGATTATTTGCAAACCTTCGTCCCGCTATTCTGTTTCCAGGGCTCGCTGATTCCAGTGCGCTGCGCCCGGAAATTGCATCGCAGATTGACATGGTTATTGTACGCGAACTCAACGGGGACGTCTATTTTGGCGAGAAAGGCATGCGCACGACTTCTAGTGGTCGACGTCAGGGTTATGATGTAATGTCGTATGATGAAGACGAAGTGCGGCGCATCGCCCGGGTTGGTTTTGAGACTGCGCTGGCACGTGACAACAAGCTGTGCTCAGTCGACAAGGCCAACGTTCTTGAAACATCCCAATTATGGCGTGACGTGATGATCGAAACGCATGCTGATTACCCGGAAGTCGAACTCAGCCACATGTATGTCGACAATTGCGCGATGCAACTGGTTCGCAATCCAGGCCAGTTTGACGTGATCGTTACCGGCAATCTGTTCGGTGACATATTGTCGGACCAGGCGAGCATGTGCGCAGGGTCCATCGGTATGTTGCCGAGCGCATCACTCAATGGTGAGCAAATGGGACTTTATGAGCCTATCCATGGAAGTGCGCCAGATATTGCCGGCAAGGGTATAGCCAATCCATTGGCTATGATATTGTCATCTGCGATGATGTTGCGCTATTCTCTCGACCTGCCCGATACCGCAGACCGGATTGAAAATGCGGTGGCCCTGGCATTGGCAGGCGGCGCTCGATCTGCCGACCTTGGAGGCAAGATGTCCACAATCGAAATGGGCAACGCAGTTCTTGCTGCCTTGACCTGAACGCCACAGCAACCGAAAAGCGAACCATGAAGAAAACAACTGGTCAGAATCGCGACATTACCTTGAAATGGCGACCCGCCACGCAGGCAGTGCGAGGTGGTACATGGCGCAGTGAGCACGGTGAAACCTCTGAGGCCTTGTTTCTCTCCTCGGGCTTCACTTATGATGATGCAGAGACCGTCGCTGCACGTTTTGCAGGCGAAGCCCAAGGCATGACCTACTCGCGGCTTCAGAATCCTACTGTCCAGATGCTGGAAGAACGCATTGCATTGATGGAAGGTGCCGAGGCGTGCCGCGCACAGGCAACGGGCATGGCGGCGATGACGACAGCGTTATTGTGCCAGTTATCACAGGGCGACCATGTCGTTGCAGCGCGAGCAGCATTCGGCTCTTGTCGCTGGCTGACAGATACGCTGCTACCAAGATGGGGAATCACGACAACCACTATTGATAGCCGCGACAATGATGCATGGAAGGATGCAATCCAACCCAATACCAAATTGTTCTTCTTTGAAACTCCCGCTAACCCCACGATGGACATTGTGGACATGGCTTATGTATGCGCGTTGGCAAAGGCACATGGAATTGTGACAGTCGTCGACAATGCTTTTGCGACGAGCGTTCTGCAACGTCCGATGGATTTTGGAGCCGATGTTGTTGCATACAGCGCGACAAAATTGATGGACGGGCAGGGTCGAGTGCTGGCTGGCGCTGTTTGCGGGTCTCAGAAATGGATTGACGACGTCTTGTTGCCTTTTCAACGGAATACAGGCCCCAATCTCTCGCCGTTCAATGCATGGGTTGTGCACAAGGGCTTGGAAACGCTGGAACTTCGGGCGATGCGTCAGTCGGAAAATGCTCTGTTGGTTGGCGCATTTTTGGAAGGGCGAGTGCCGACAATTTTGCATCCTGGACTCCCCAGTCATCCTCAATATGAACTTGCCAAAGCGCAGATGAAGGCGTGTGGTCCTATATTTTCATTCATTCTCGACGGGGGACGAAAGCAAGCCCATGCCTTGCTCAATGCCTTGGAGCTGATCGATATCTCCAATAATATTGGCGATGCGCGTAGTCTTATGTGTCATCCTTCCTCCTCGACTCATCACGCAATGGGGCCTGAAGCACGCGAAGCTATGGGGATTGGAGAGGGCATGATCCGTATCAATGTCGGCCTTGAAGATCCCGCTGACCTGATTGACGACCTTGACCAGGCTTTGAAGGCCGCGGGTTTGTGACCAGCATTCTGGACTCCTTCTTTACTGCCCACGCGACGAGCCACGGTGTTACGGTCAGAGTCGCGCCGAATTTTCTGCCAGAACAGTCGGCTGCTGACCAAGACCGCTGGTTTTGGTCGTACCATATTCGGATCGAAAATCACGGCGAAGAACCTGTCCAGTTGCTCACGCGACATTGGCGCATTACAGATGGTCGAGGAATGGTGAGCCACGTCGATGGCGATGGTGTGGTGGGCGAACAGCCACTTTTATACCCGGGTGCCAGTCATGATTATGTATCAGGTTGCCCTCTTACAACACCAAATGGTCTGATGGAGGGACATTATCGGTTCGTGCGCGAGGACGGCAGTACATTTCTCGCAGCGATTCCCAGGTTCAAATTGATCGCACCTGCGACCGCCCGATGAAGCGAACGCACCTTCCACTCAATGGTTTACGTGTGCTCGATGCGGCCGCGCGCCATTTGAGCTTTACCAAGGCTGCCGATGAACTTGCTGTGACACCGGCGGCGGTTGGCCAACAAATTCGAGCTCTAGAAGACATGCTCGGTGTCGTTCTGTTTAGACGCACTCCAAAGGGGCTCGAGCTCACTGGCGAAGGATCTGCGGGCCTCGAAGCATTACGTCAGGGCTTTCTGATGTTCGAAGAGGCCGTTCGCGCCATGCAGGCAGGGCAGTCGTCCAATTCTTTAACGATTGCTGCACCACGTGACTTTACAGCTAAATGGCTCGCTGCAAGGCTTGCCAAATTCGGGCAGGGTAATCCTGAGACACGGTTTACGCTGATTGCGGCTGATGACGATATCGATTTCACCGAAGCTAATCTGGACCTGGCTATCCGGCTGACTGATGGTCCTGGCGAGCATGAAGGTGTTCGACTGGCCGAGGGGGCATTCGTAACTGTAGCGGCTCCCCAAGGGGGCACCCAAACTCCGATTTCTTGGCCGCATTGCCCTGTTGCTGACGGAGTTCCGGCTTTGCGTCTGGCTGATGCCGGACTTGCCATAGACGCTGCAGCTATTGGTTTGGGCCAAGCCAATGTCCCGCATTTGCTTGCTGAAGCCGATCTTTCAGCTGGACGGGTCCGAGCGCTCGATAACGCGAAAGGCAGCAGTCTGGCCTATTGGCTGGTTGCCCCGTTGCCGCAGTGGCGCCAAAAAAAGGTCCGAGCGCTCGTTGAAGCTTTGACGACCTAGCTGGTCAAATTAACGGTATCGACCAACCGAGTCATCAGCGCCGCAAAAACGTCATTGTCCACCAAGGCCGACGGATTGTTCCAGCTACCGGTAATTGTGTACCAGTCACCTTTTGCTGATTGCGCGAGAATGGTCATTGAGATGACGCCGGGCTCTGATCCGCCTTTGTAACCAAGATATTTCCACTTGGCAGCAGCAGTCGGTGCGATGCCCTTGTTGACACCCATTACCTCCAATGCGGTCGGGTTGCCGGTCGAGCGAATATTGTTCACCAGGTTGGCAATGTCTGCCGGTGAAGCGAACCACTCGACACTCTCGACGGCAACCGGTCCAGATCCAAGCTCGACCAAATTGATGGCTTCGAAGCTAAGGGAAGTAGCATTTTGTTCAAGGATCTCGCGCTGCTGGAGTTCGCTCGAGTTCTGGAAACGGTTGCGCAAAACAGGGTTCGACTTCAGGGCGAATGCCTCGACCGTGGTCAAGAGCGGTAAAGCTTTGTCAGGATCGCCATGTCCTATGCTCGCCAGTTTCTCTTCGACCGCATTTCTGCCCAACACTCTCATCAGCGCATCGGTCGCGCTGTTGTCGCTGAGCGAAATCATCCAGGTGGCGAGTGTCTGCAGCGTAACAGGGGTGTTCCTAGGCCAATTCTGCGTTCCTGTTGAACTATAGGAACGCTCGATAATCGGGACGACGTCAGACCAGCTGCGACGGCCCGCCTGTATCTGCGACGCGAGTTCAGCCAAAATATATAGCTTGAACGTCGACGCGATCGCAAATTGCTGGGTTACGTTGCGACCAGCTATCTGCTGGCCCTTGTTGTCGGTACCAGCTTTCTCAACCAAGTACCCCGCCTTGCCGGGTAGTGCTGAAAAGTCTTGCTCGATTTTGGCAAACGTGTCGCCTGTGCGTTCAAAACCCTTTACGAGCAATCCAACGACTTTGTTAGGCGCCGAGGATTCAACCGATATGTCTGCGGTGGCGATGGCCTTTTCGAATTCAATTCGTATGGTGGCGCTATTGGATCCCTTCGGTTGCACGTCCACCACTCTTATTGGTTGACCATGCAGAGAGATGAACTGCACCGATAACTGTTTCAATTGCTCGGCTGGAACTGCTGCAAGAAAAGCGGGCGCAAAATAATCTTCGTAATTTTCGGTGCCGCTGAGCACCGATGGCAATTGTTCAATCCGCAAATCGAGTGGAGACGATTTTTTCGAAGCAGGATCTGTCAGAGGATTTGCAAATGCAGGCATTGTGGACACTACTGCAAATGAAAGAAATAGAGCAAAGATTGCATTTTTCATCATACTTCTCTCTCGGGCACCTCAAGCGTCAATTGCTTCCTCATCCAGTTGTGCCGCATTGTCCTGAATGAAATTGAAACGGTGTTCGGGATTCTTGCCCATCAACCTGTCTACTAGGTCGCTAACCATGGCACGACGTTCATATTCGTGAGGCAAGGTTATGCGGATCAACGAACGGGTCGCAGGGTCCATCGTGGTTTCGCGCAACTGACCAGGGTTCATTTCCCCGAGCCCCTTAAATCTACCTACATCCACCTTCTTGCCCTTGAAGATTGTCGATTCAAGTTCAGCACGATGCGCATCATCGGCAGCATAGACGCTTTGGCTGCCATGGGTCAGTCGGTAAAGCGGAGGGCGGGCGAGGAATAGATGGCCTGTGCGGACGATTTCAGGCATTTCTTGAAAGAAAAATGTCATCAGCAATGTTGCAATGTGCGCTCCGTCGACGTCAGCGTCGGTCATGATTATGATACGTTCATATCGCAAATTGTCCGGATTGCAGTCCTTGCGACTGCCGCATCCTAGTGCGAGATTGAGGTCAGCAATTTCATTGTTTGCACGAATCTTGTCTGCCGTTGCAGATGCAACGTTCAGTATCTTGCCCCGTATCGGCAATATTGCCTGGGTTTTACGATCGCGGGCTTGTTTCGCACTGCCGCCCGCACTGTCACCTTCTACAATGAATAATTCTGTCCCTGCAGGATCGTCCGACGCGCAATCGGTGAGTTTGCCTGGCAGGCGAACCTTGCGACCCGAAGTGGCAGTCTTGCGCTTGACCTCACGCTCTGCCTTACGCCGCAGGCGATCGTCTACCTTTTCCAGTATGAAACCCATCAATGCCTTGCCGCGTTCCATGTTGTCGGCGAGGAAATGATCAAAATGGTCTCGCACCGCATTTTCAACCAGTCGAGTTGCCTCTGGTGAAGTTAGACGGTCCTTGGTCTGACTCTGGAATTGGGGATTGCGAATGAAGACCGAAAGCATCAGTTCAGCTTCGTTAAAAATATCCTCGGCAGTAATTTGCGCTGCCTTTTTTTGTCCGATCAGTTCCCCAAAGGCTCGCAGCCCCTTGGTTAACGCCGCACGGACGCCAGCTTCGTGTGTCCCGCCATCGGGAGTCGGTATGGTATTGCAGTACCAGCTATAGGAACCATCGGAGTATAGCGGCCAGCTAACAGCCCATTCGACTCGTCCTTGTGCGTCAGGAAAATCTTGCGTCCCGGCAAAAAAGTCGGTCGTTGCACATGCTCGTGATCCAAGCTGTTCTCGCAGATGGTCAGATAAACCGCCTGGAAACTGGAACACTGCCTCGGCGGGGACATCATCACTTGCTAGATCCGCATCGCATCGCCAACGGATTTCGACGCCCGCGTAGAGGTAGGCCTTTGAACGGGCCAGCCGGAACAACCGGGCCGGCTTGAACTTGGCGTCATCGCCAAAGATCTCACGGTCCGGCGTAAATGCAATAGTGGTTCCGCGTCTGTTTGGGGTTGGGCCAAGTTCCTCAAGGCGGCCGAGCGAAATTCCCTTGGAAAATCTTTGCCGATATAGCTGCTTGTTGCGAGCCACTTCGACAACTGTATCATCTGACAATGCATTGACGACAGATACGCCGACGCCGTGCAGCCCCCCAGACGTTGCATATGCCTTGTCTGAAAACTTTCCGCCCGAGTGAAGTGTCGTCAAGATCACTTCCAGCGCAGATTTGTCCGGAAATTTTGGATGCGGATCCACCGGAATTCCGCGACCATTATCGCTGATGGTCAGCCGGTTGCCGGCAGCAAGATATACTTCGATCCGGTTGGCATGTCCTGCAACGGCTTCGTCCATCGAGTTGTCTAGAACTTCCGACGCAAGGTGGTGCAGGGCGCGCTCATCGATGCCGCCAATGTACATGCCTGGCCGCCGTCTTACAGGTTCAAGGCCTTCGAGTACCTCGATGGCAGATGCAGTATAGTCGTTGGAAGCCGCGGTCGCTGCTGCACTACCGCCAAACAGATCATCACTCATGGGCTCGCTATAGGACCGCCTGAGTCATTGGCGCAAGCAAAGAAGCTGCGATATATGTGGATACAGGTTCACCGGAGTAAAGCGTCCGGTGCTCACTGCATGAGGGTGCCACCAAATAGGTCGTGGGGGCGTTCGTTCAGGCTTTTATATCGGGCCCATTAAGTGGGACGCAATATGTTTATCGCACTCGTGGCCCGCCGAAAGGCATTGGAGGCGGAGGGCGACGAACACCACGAGGCAATTGCGCCTGATAAGCTCGCCCGCAATGTTCCACACAATAGGGAAAGCCGGGGTTTACAGCGACACCACAAAAATGAAAATCGGCTTCGCCAGGATGCCCCATCGGCCAGCGGCAAACTCGCTCGTTCAAATCGAGCAGCGAAGTCTTGTTGGCCATTTCCGGGCTTGGCTTGGCGGGTACCAGACGGCGCGGCGGAGCAGGTGGGATTGGTGCTTGCTGGTCACCAGGTCCTTGCCGCATGAAACCGCCCGGGCCGATTGACACGATACGTGGCATTGCAGTTGTCGCGCGCTCGGCCTGAGCCTCTGCTGTGGCTGGCGAACTTTCCATTGCACGAGGAGCAGGAACTACAGGTGCGGCGATACGGGGTTTGGCTGCAGCAGGTGCCACTGTAGACTTGGCTGGCGACTTCTTCAGTCCAGATTTTTTTTCAGGTTCATTTGCCTTCACGGGAGAAGGACGTGATTTGAGGCCGAGGCGATGAGCCTTGCCT
>JBATDO010000335.1:0-2134 GCA_049663505.1 Sphingorhabdus sp. | reverse complement strand
TTCTGGCCGTGCGCGGGGCCGCTGAAGTGGCACTTGATTGGGTGCGCAGCGGAAAGGGACCAGTGCTGCTGGAAATGAAAACATATCTATATCGCGGCCACTCGATGTCAGATCCGGCAAAATATCGAAGCCGCGACGAAGTGCAGTCAGTTCGGGACAACAGTGATCCAATCGACGGGGCAAAGGAATATTTGCTGGCAATGGGAATTGGCGAGGCCGAGTTCAAGGCAATCGACAAGGACATTCGCAATATCGTGGCGGCTTCCGCTGATTTTGCAGAGACCTCGCCTGAACCTGATTTATCCGAACTATACACTGACGTGCTGGTGGAGCAATATTGATGGCCGTTGAAATCAAAATGCCAGCGCTTTCGCCGACTATGGAAGAAGGCACACTCGCAAAGTGGCTTGTGAAAGAAGGCGATACCGTGAAATCCGGCGATATCCTGGCCGAAATTGAAACCGACAAGGCGACGATGGAGTTCGAGGCAGTCGATGAAGGCGTGGTTTCGTCGATTCTCGTCGCCGAGGGCACTGACGGTGTAAAAGTGGGAACGATTATCGCGCTTATTTCTGGCGATGATGAAATCGATACCGAAGGGGTGACCGATACAGCACCTGCAGTTGTCGTAGCACCTGACGCTCCTGCCGAAGTACCTGCACCCGCTGCAGCTGCGATGTCGTCAGAAATGCCGGTCAAGAAGGAACCTGTTCCAGCACCAGGGGGAGCGGTGACGTCGTGCACTTTGCGCGAGGCCTTGCGCGACGCGATGGCAGAGGAAATGCGTCGGGATCCGCGGGTCTTCGTGATGGGCGAAGAAGTTGCCGAGTATCAAGGGGCGTACAAGGTGACGCAAGGCTTGCTCGCCGAGTTCGGCCCGCAACGAGTTATCGACACGCCAATTACGGAATACGGTTTTGCGGGCATTGGGACAGGTGCCGCGATGGGCGGACTGCGTCCGGTCATCGAATTCATGACCTTCAACTTTGCAATGCAGGCGATAGATCACATCATCAATTCAGCAGCCAAGACCAACTACATGTCTGGCGGTCAAATGCGTTGTCCAATCGTATTTCGCGGCCCCAATGGCGCCGCCGCGCGGGTAGGGGCTCAGCATAGCCAGAACTATGCACCCTGGTATGCAAGCGTACCAGGATTGATTGTGATTTGCCCTTATGACGCAGCAGACGCCAAGGGCCTGTTGAAAGCGGCTATTCGTTGCGAGGACCCTGTGGTGTTTCTCGAAAATGAGCTGCTTTATGGTCGAACTTTCGAAATACCGGCAAACGGCGATCACGTGCTGCCGATCGGTAAGGCACGCATAATGCGCCAAGGCACCGATATCACGCTCGTCAGCTATTCGATCGGCGTTGGCCTAGCCTTGGAAGCAGCGGAGAAACTTTCCGTCGAGGGAATAGATGCAGAGGTCATCGACTTGCGTACAATTCGCCCGCTCGACAAATCAACTGTGCTTGCCAGTCTTGCAAAGACCAATAGACTAGTGGTTGTTGAAGAAGGTTGGCCAGTATGCTCGGTCGGCAGTGAAATCATTGCGATTTGCATGGAGGAAGGGTTTGATGACCTCGATGCACCGGTTTTGCGTGTGACAAACGAAGATGTGCCAATGCCCTATGCCGCAAATCTTGAAAAGCTCGCCTTGGTCAACACGGAAAAAGTCGTTGTGGCAGTCAAGAAAACGTTAGGGCGCTAGTCGCACCCACGTCAGGCGCAGCTGGACACGGTCACGTTTTCACTGTTGAAAATCTGCGTGAGGTCGCGTGAATCGCGAACGATCATCGCGCCCGTTGCAACGATATCCTTTTGGGCCATCTGCGAAAAACCGAGGTCCAGCAGTGGTTTGAAATGATAATGGATTTCCGCGAACATGACAGCGCCATAATCAGGGGCTGTAATCTTGCGTCCCGCAGGGCCCATTCCAGTTATAGATGTACTGTTGGCGACCGTGCCATAAACAGGCGTATAGTGGGTGCCCGGGCCAGAACAGCGTTGCCATGCCACCTTGTAACGATTGGTCGCATTGGGGTTGGCGACAGGTTCAAGGCTCGACAAGAAAATGCGGGCATTGCCCCTTGCCACAACCTGGTTCGTGCCAGGGTCCGTATAGGGGTGGAAG
>JBATDO010000334.1:0-2248 GCA_049663505.1 Sphingorhabdus sp. | reverse complement strand
TGGATTCCCGCTTTCGCGGGAATGACTGTATCAGGATATCAAAAAAGGATTTAGAACATGTCTGCAATTACTGCTGCCGCCGTCAAGGAATTGCGCGAGCTATCCGGCGCGGGGATGATGGATGCGAAAAAAGCGTTAGAAGAAACTGCGGGCAACATGGAAGCTGCGGTTGACCTGTTGCGTGCCAAGGGCTTGGCTACTGCTGCCAAAAAATCGAGCCGCACTGCAGCTGAGGGGCTGGTTGGCGTCGCGGTCGAAGGCACCAAGGGGACTGCAGTAGAAGTCAACAGCCAGACTGACTTTGTCGCGAAGAACGATCAGTTCCAGGATTTTGTGGCCAAGGTTACCGACGTTGCTCTGACGTTGAGCGCCGGTGATCCAGGCACGGTTCTTTCTGCTGAATATCCGGGTGGCGGAACAGTTGAAGAAAAGCTCACGAGCAACATCGCAACAATTGGTGAAAACCAGGTCATTCGCCGCGTGAAGTCCTTGTCTGTGAATTCTGGTCGCGTTGTGTCTTACGTCCACAACGCAGCCGCACCTGGCATGGGCGGGATCGGTGTGCTTGTCGCACTTGAAAGCGAAGCCGATGCGGCAACGCTCGACGGCCTGGGCAAGCAATTGGCGATGCACATTGCCGCGGCGTTCCCACTGGCGTTGGACGAAAGCGGCCTCGATGCCGATACGTTAGAGCGCGAGCGTGGCATCGCACGTGAGAAGGCATCTGAATCGGGTAAGCCTGCTGATATCGTTGAAAAGATGGTCGAAGGGTCAGTCAAAAAATTCGCTAAGGAAAATGCGCTTTTGAGCCAGCTGTTTGTTATGGATGGAAAGACCACCATCGCTGACGTCGTTGCGAATGCTGGCAAGACTGCCGGTTCGAGCATTGTCTTGACTGACTATGTTCGCTTCCAGTTGGGCGAAGGCATTGAAAAGGAAGTCGGCGATTTCGCAGCGGAAGTTGCCGCCGCCGCTGGTCTCTGAAAATAACTGGGGACAGGTAGCGTAAAAAGCGCTGCCGCCCCTTGGCGATATGGCGCGCGGCTCGTATAGCTGTGCGCCATTGTCGTATCTGCAATTGGGATTGAGAATTTTATGGGCGCAACCGGCTATCGCCGTATCCTTCTGAAACTGTCAGGCGAGGTTCTGATGGGAGATCAGGCTTTTGGGATCGATCCTGATACCGTTGCGCGCGTGGCCGAAGAGGTCAAGGCGGCTCAAGATACTGGCTTGCAGATATGCCTTGTTATCGGTGGAGGAAACATCTTCAGGGGAATGGCCGGAGCTGCCAAGGGCATGGATCGAGCCCAAGCTGATTATATGGGCATGCTTGCAACTGTAATGAACGCCCTGGCGATGCAAAATGCATTGGAACAACTGGGCGTGCCAACGAGGGTGCAATCCGCCATCGAAATGGACAAGGTTTGCGAACCTGTTATCCGGCGCCGCGCTGAACGGCACCTTGAAAAGGGACGAATCGTCATATTCGCAGCGGGAGTTGGTGCGCCCTATTTTACAACTGATAGCGGTGCTGCGTTACGGGCGGCAGAAATGAAATGCGATGCCTTGTTCAAGGGGACATCGGTCGATGGTGTGTATGATGCAGACCCGAAGAAGGTCATTACTGCCAAGCGTTATGAAACATTAAGTTACGACCGGGTCCTATCAGATAATCTGAAAGTCATGGATGCCAGCGCAGTGGCTTTGTGCCGCGACAACGAAATTCCAATTGTGGTGTTTTCAATACGCGAACAAGGCAATATTCTGAAGGTGCTTGACGGATCGGGCACCTGCACGGTTGTTACGAATGAGGGGAATTGAACATGGCACAGTATGACAAAGCGGACGTCGAACGCAGGATGAAGGGCGCAGTTGAATCACTGAAAGGTGATTTGAGCGGACTTCGGACAGGGCGCGCAAATGTGACATTGCTCGACCCGGTGGTTGTGGAGGTCTATGGTGCCCACATGCCATTGAACCAGATTGCAACGGTAAGTGCGCCAGAGCCCCGCATGCTTTCGGTCCAGGTTTGGGACCGGTCAAATGTCATACCTTGCGAAAAGGCTATCCGTTCAGCCGGATTGGGTCTGAATCCGATTACAGATGGTCAAATGTTGCGTCTGCCAATCCCGGATCTGACTGAGGAACGTCGCAAGGAACTGGCCAAATTGGCTGGGCAATATGCGGAGAAAGCAAAGATTGCGATACGGAACGTTCGACGTGATGCAAATGACGCGCTCAAGGCAGA
>JBATDO010000333.1:0-4086 GCA_049663505.1 Sphingorhabdus sp. | reverse complement strand
ACCCTGGGCCCAACCACCTACCCCACCAAATGTGAGTGTCGATTTCTTGACTGTGCCTGACCCCGATACGAGCGTCATGCCATTGGCTGGGCTGATTACGCGAATTCCCGCAGCAACCGTCTTCTTCTTTCCGCCAAGGCCACCCAACATGCCGAGCATTGCGCCACCCATTGGAACACGGCCGAGCAGCTGTCCTGCCGCCCCGGAGCGCACAAGCCCCTCTACGGCTGCACCCTTGGCCATTTCCATGCCCTTGTCGACTTCTTCGGCATCGCCGGCGATCACGTTCATCAGATAGTTTGCCGACGCCCCGCTTGCGGGATTGTGCGGCGTAAAACATCCAGACTCGTTTGCCATCGCTGCAAGGAGCTCGCGCGGACTACCCAGATTATATTTGAGCCAACCTTGCGTGTCGCCCTCTACCACCGCGATCGTCCCAAGATTCGCGGTGCACTTTGCAAGCTCGACCGGCGCCTCCTTGGCCAATGCGTTGCTGCAGACGAGCAACGCCGTCGATGCGCAAACCAATGCTGTAATTCTCTTTCGCATATCAAATTCCCCCTTGTTGCAAACAGGAAGATGGGAGTTAGCGTTCAGATTTAATTGTAAATTCGCGACAAGCATGCAACGTCTGCTATCCAGCATTAGGCCGCGACAATGACCGGGTGACCATGACCGAGATCAGGATTCGTTTTTTTCAACCACATCCGTCGCTGCTTCCATATATCAGCACTTATTATCTGACCGAAGTAGATGCGCTCCCAGGTGGCCAGGTCTCTGATTATCTCCATCCCGAATGGGCCAATCTGCGCTTTATGTATGGTGAGCAACCACTCGCAGCGATTGGTTCGACTGCTTTGCAATCAACACATGCATTCAATGTCACCGGGCCGACCAGCAAATCCTGCCTGTTTGCGGTCAGCAAAATGCGCGCCTGGGGAATAGGGTTGTTGCCACTGGGGTGGACGCGCTTTGTTGGGGCTCCCGCCGAGCTTTATGCGGACAGGTTTGTCGATGGTGCTGCCGATCCTGTTTTTCAAAGGCTGTCTCCATTGGCAGCTATGCTCACAAGAAATGTCGCCGACCCTGACGAACAGGTGGCAGGCATTGATGCACATCTCACCGGCCTGCTTTCCTCTCCACCCGACAAGGAAGATGAACGCCGAGTGGATGTGGCGCACAAGGCCTTGCTGGACAGTGATGTTTTTACCGTCTCGCATTTCTCCGACCGGGTCGGGATGTCCCCGCGCTCGGTCGAACGCTTGTGCCGGAGAGCCTTTGGATTTACTCCAAAGCTATTGCTAAGACGCCAGCGCTTTTTACGGTCACTGTCGCAATTCATGCTTGATCCCTCGATGCGCTGGATCAACACGCTTGATTGCCACTACCATGACCAAGCCCATTTCGCGCGTGACTTTTCGCGCTTCATGGGAATGTCGGCACGCCAATATGCACGCCTCGAACACCCGATATTGGGCGCTGCAGCCTTTGCCCGCATGGCCGCCGCAGGGGCCGCAATGCAGGCACTTCATATTCCCAACGACTAAGGTCAGGCCGAATCGGGCAATTTGGCTTGCATTTTCACTTGGGCTTATCGCCGATTTTCTTTTATGGACGGCGCAAATTAGCAAAGTAGCCAATATTATGACCGATATAGCAGTTCTCAAATCCGATGCTCTCACGCAGATCATCGCCGCTCGCGACCTCGATTCACTCGAGAATGCCCGCGTCGCGTTGTTAGGCAAACAGGGGAGCATTTCCGCGTTGCTGAAGACACTTGGCGCAATGTCGGCCGAAGAGCGACAGGTCCAGGGCCCGCTGATCAATGGATTACGCGAGGCTGTCACGTCTGCGTTGTCCGACAAGAAGTTCGCCCTTGAGGCTGCATTGCTGAACGAACGCCTTGCAACCGAACGTTTGGACATGACACTTCCAGCACCGCTCGCGCCTGCTGGTACACTTCATCCGGTAAGCCAGGTCATGGACGAGCTTGCCGAGATATTCGCTGACATGGGTTTCACGGTCGCGGAAGGTCCGGAAATAGAAGATCAATGGCATAATTTCACCGCGCTCAACATGCCGGAAACGCATCCTGCTCGCGCGATGCACGACACATTCTATTTGAACGCAGCCGCAGGAGAGGAGCCCCGGGTCCTCAGGACGCACACGTCCCCAGTCCAGATTCGAACGATGATGGGCCAGAAGCCGCCCATACGCATAATCGCACCGGGCCGGGTATATCGCAGCGACAGCGATGCGACACATACGCCGATGTTTCACCAGGTCGAAGGACTGGTGATCGACAAGGGAATTCATCTGGGTCATCTCAAGTGGACACTGGAGACCTTCCTCAAGGCCTATTTCGAACGCGATGATCTGACCATCCGGTTGCGTCCGAGCTATTTCCCGTTCACCGAGCCCTCGGCTGAAGTCGATGTGAGCTTTGCGGTCGAAAATGGGAAACGTGTTCTCGGGGGATCTGGCGGCTGGATGGAGTTACTTGGCTCTGGCATGGTCCACCCGAGAGTTATCGAGGCGTGTGGACTTGATCCCGATGTCTACCAGGGATTTGCTTTTGGTGTAGGGGTCGACCGGCTGGCAATGCTCAAATACGGGATGGATGACTTGCGTGCATTTTTCGACGGCGACCTTCGCTGGCTCAAGCATTATGGTTTTGGCGCACTCGACGTACCCACATTGAGCGCAGGAGTGGGCACATGAAGTTTTCGCTGAGCTGGCTAAAAACACACCTCGATACCGATGCCGACATTCATGAAGTGGCCGAGCGATTGAACCAGATCGGGCTTGAGGTCGAGGCAATTGAAAATCCTGCCGAAAAGCTGGCCGCTTTCCGTATTGCAAGGGTTCTGAGCGCCGCGCCGCATCCCCAAGCGGACAAGCTGCAGATATTGTCCGTCGACGCGGGCACCGCGCCGTTGCAGGTGGTTTGCGGCGCGCCCAATGCTCGCGCCGGGATGCTGGGAGTATTCGGCCCCGCTGGCGCGGTTGTGCCTGCAAATGGCATGGTCCTCAAGGTCGCATCGATTCGCGGCGTGGAATCGAACGGCATGATGTGTTCGATTGCAGAACTGGAACTGGGCGATGATCATGATGGCATCATAGAACTGCCAGAAGACGCACCTGTTGGAGAGATCTACGCCGATTGGGCCGGCCTCGACGATGCAGTGATAGACGTGTCAATTACCCCCAATCGTCAGGATTGCAGGGGCGTACGCGGAATTGCACGCGACTTGGCAGCGGCTGGCCTGGGAACATTGAAGCCTTTGGCGCTCACGAGCACGATCGGTGACTTTCCTTGTCCAGTCGAAGTCCGCAGCGATGATGCACAAGGTTGCCCGGCATTTTACGGCCGCGTTGTCCGGGGGGTTACAAACGGAGCATCGCCTGCCTGGATGCAGGCGCGTTTAAAATCAGCAGGCCAGCGGCCGATCTCGGCGCTGGTCGATATTACCAATTACGTGATGCTTGATCATGGCCGCCCGAGCCACGCTTATGACCTGCAACGACTGTCTGGCGCAGTTGTTGCCCGCAAGGCCGAGATCGGTGAGACTGTCACCGCGCTCAATGGAAAGGAATATACACTCGATCCGCAAATGACCGTCATTGCAGATGACCGCGGTGTCCATGATATCGCGGGAATCATGGGAGGCGCACATTCGGGATGTTCGGAAAGCACGACTGACATTCTGCTCGAGGTTGCCTATTTCACACCTGAACATATTGCAGCGACCGGCCAAAAGCTGGCTCTGGCGTCGGATGCCCGCACCCGGTTTGAACGGGGCGTCGATCCCGCCTTTCTGGATGATGCAGTCGAGATCATCACTTCACTTATCCTGGAATATTGTGGCGGCGAAGCTTCCAACATCGTGCGATCAGGTACTCCGCCAGTTGCGCCGCGCAACATTTCCTACGATCCAGCACGCGCCCAAACGCTTGGGGGCATTGACGTCAGCACTGACAGCCAGCGCGCTATCCTTGAAAGCCTCGGGTTCTCGGTGAGCAGCGATTGGCAGGTCACTCCACCGAGCTGGCGACGTGACGTTGAGGGTAGCGCCGACATTGTCG
>JBATDO010000332.1:0-7560 GCA_049663505.1 Sphingorhabdus sp. | reverse complement strand
GCATTGCGCATCTCGACATGAACATCAAACAAGTCTTCCGATTTACAGGCGAACTGGAAACTGAGTGGACCGATTTCGCGCTCCATCTTGCGCAATTTCCGAGCCATATCTCGTTGCCCGCGTTTCCACGATTCTCCCTTGGCGGCGATGCATTCGTCATACCCTTTGCTGAGATCCATCTGCGGGGAGGTCCGACTGGCCTGCGTCAATTGCAAACCGATCCCGAACAGCGAAGGCAGGTGGTCAAAATCATAAGCATCGAGTCCTGCGGATTGCAGCAAGCCGGGATCGGCAAGCGTTAAGCCGGGCTCGAGTATCGCGCCGTGATAGTCGTTCAAATGTCCGCCAATCGGTTTCGCAATCCGGCCCCGTACGCGGTGAAACGGCAGGAATCCGACAATTCTCCTATCCTGCTCAAATATTGCAATTTGTGCGTCATTGCGTATCTCGCCGACGGCCAGTGCATAGTGCGGCGAATAAAACGGGCTGTCGTAGACAGCGTTCGTCGCGCGAAGTTGTTCCCACCGCTGGATGCAATCGGCGTCGAGTTCTTGCGGATTTACGAGCGAGGCTTTCATTTGATCACACGACACCAATTCGGAAGGCTTCAGGACGGATAGCCGACCGAAAGCCGTCCTGCCATTGCGCAAAAGTCGGACCGCAATAGTCATGGAACTGGCCGGTTAGAGCTTGCTGCGGGGAAAATGATACAAAGCTTACCCATTTCGAGGAGCATACCGATGCCTAGTTGGTTGGTGGCCCTGTTTAACGGATAGCACTCGGCGACTTGTGAGTTTTACCGATGTCATGCCGGCATCTCAAGGAGCGTGACCACTATGTTCGACTTCGATCCCGGCGTTGTGCGCGCAGATTTGGAGCAGCGCGGATATGTGCATTCGCGTGGGGTGCTCAAGCAGGACGCGATCGATAATCTGATCTGCTTTCTTAAAATGACATCGCAAGATTGCATCGATGAGCATGATCGATGGCAAATCAACGGAAAGGTGTGGCAGTTCCTGCTGGATTTTCCAGATTCCGAAATTACTGAACATCTCTGCTCTGAAATGGCTGCACTTACCGGTGTTGAATATGATGCACTGACCATTTCAGATCGCCATCTGAAGGTATGCGACCACGATGCCCAGCCGTGGCCAGCCCCTGACAAGGACCGGGCCGCGTCGCAAATTTCCATCCGATTGCCCGTTTCTGTTCCTGATAATATGTCGGCATTCCTGTGTCTTGGGCTCCAGTCAGGCCAGCATCTTGAGGAATGCGCGGTGTTCCTGACTGACCGGGATCACCCTCGTCTCGACAAGATCTACCAACATGAAGAATTCTTGATGCGGCACCGGCGGCCCGGCGTTCTGGTCGTGTTCGGGGGGGACGGAAATTTACCATGAGCGTGACCATCCTGCCGGCGCCGCTATTTTGTACCTTAATATCAACGGGGCAGGGACGGATCCGCTTGGGCAAGGCAGCTATCGCACTACCGAGCAGACATAGGGTTGTTCAGTCCGGTGCGGAAAGTGCAGGTCTCTTCCCCTTAAATGGCTGGGGAGAGTAAATTGGCAAGATCACAGGCCGCCACCGGGAAAACCGTCGAATCTGTCTCCGAGGCTGCCAATGCTGATGGGCAGCAGGGGGCCACCCGCGCGTTTTGCGGCATCGAGGCCATTGATGTCTCTCACCCTGTCGTCCTTCTAGGCGGTAGGGAGAACTGTCTTGCTGTTACACGCAATTTCGGGCGGCTGGGTATTCCGGTCTGGGTCAGCGGGAGGAAGGGGTGCCACGCCTTGTATTCGCGCCATTGCCGACGTGCTGTTCCCGTTGGGCGCGGGGCGTCTGCCCATTGCGCATGGCACCAGTTGTTGATCGGCAACCCGCCGCCGGACTTGCAGGGTGCCATCGTCATTGCCATGTGCGACGAATCGCTCGAATTTCTTGCAGCGCATCACGTCGAGCTCAGTCGAAGGTATAAGTTTCCAGCATTTGACCCCGAACTGTGCATCGCGATGCTAGACAAGCTCGAAACGCTGGTTCGGGCACGCACCGCAGGTGTGCCTACGCCCAATTTCTGGCTGGTCGACACACCCGAAGAGCTGTCGGCAATCCGCAATGAACTTCAGGCACCGGTAATGGTAAAGCCGCTGAATTCACGTGAGTTCGTGAATGAATTTGGCTGCAAGCTGTTCATTGTGGATGGAGGTTTTGAGCAGGTGGTGGAGAAGGTCGAACTGTGCCATGCGCATGGAATTAAGGTTATGGTGGTGGAGCTGATCCCGGGGCCCGACAGCCTGCTGTCGAGCTTTAATACGTGTCGCATGGCATCAGGCGAAATGTTGTACGAGTATACGAAAAGTATAATCCGCCGCTGGCCCGTTAATCGCGGCGGAGCCACACTTCACCGGTCGGTCTGGTTACCCGAGACAGCCGCGATGGGCCGCAAACTGTTCCACGGGATAGGCTGGCAAGGCATCGGAAATGTCGAGTTCAAACACGACACACGCGACGGCAAGTTGAAGATCATCGAGGTCAATGGCAGGTTCACAGCCGCCCAACGCCTAATCACAAAAGCCGGTGCGCCGATCGACATTATCACCTATTGCCATCTCACCGGTCAGCCGTGGCCGCATTTTGGCAGCTACTCTCAAAACATGCTGTTCTGGTACCCGTTACGCGATTTCTTTGCCTTTCTGCAGATGCATCGTGCTGGAGAGATTACCTTTGCCCAGTGGGTGCGCAGTCTTGATGTCAGGTTCTTGCTGCTGTCAGTTGCAAGTTGGCGTGATCCGTTGCCGTCGATTGTACTGGCATGGTCGAGTCTTCGTATTTTTTTCAGCGCACCAGCAAAATATCTCAACAAGATCATTGCCACTAAGCGGTAGCGTTCTCCATTCCTGTCCACGACATGGCAAACCGCTAACCACTTCGGATTGACCCATATGTTTCCTTCCTCCTTGTGCGCAGTAACAATATTATGGGTTGGATTCGGAGCTTGGCTTCGGAGTTTGCGATACCGCCATCCCGGTCCAGCACGAATGTGAGGCAGTCAATGAAATTCGACGAACAGCAGTTGATCGGTAATAAATTCGCAGAAATGGAAGTTTCGCTGCCGAGTGACCGGGATGAGCCATCAGGGTCCAAACCGAAGTCTTCGGAGATGACCCCAGGGCCGGGCTATATGATCCGCACCGAATTCCCGCGCTTGCCACAGGAATTTATCGAACAATTCCGGGAATTCCAAACCGCCGATGTATCGGACGTGCTGAACAGGCTCTATGCGATGAACGGTGCAATCCGCAACCAGACAAACGACAAGGAGTTACTCGGCACGGCTTGCACCGTAAAGCTCTATCCCGGTGACAATCTGATGGTTCACAAGGCTCTCGATATCGCGAAGCCCGGTGACATCGTGGTGGTTGATTGCAGCGGTGCTATGTCGAATGCAGTGTTGGGCGACCTGGTTGCCAACAAGTCGATCCATCGTAGAATAGGAGGCTATGTGATCGACGGTTTGATACGCGATCTCGACGGCATCAAAGAGACAGGCCTTCCGGTTTACGCCCGCGGGGTCACACCTTTCGGACCGCTGCATCGAGGCCCGGGGGAAATCAATACCCCTGTTTGCTGCGGCGGTGTGGTCGTCAATCCTGGTGATATCATCAAGGCCGACAACACCGGGATCGCAGTCATACCGCGTGGTTTTGCCGACGATATAATCCAGCGCCTGCAAGCGAGCAAAGCACGTCTCGCTGAATATGTTGCAAGCGTGAAGCGCGGTGATTTTTCCAACGCATGGGTCGATGAACAACTGCGGGAAAACGGGTGCGTGATCTGCAACTAAATCACAACCGGAATAAGACTGTGCAAATCAAGCCAAACCCTCTTTCGTACGCGATGCAAACTTGGCTGCGCAATCGTCGAAGACTTTCCGACATGAGGGGGATCTTTGAAAGACGGCGTTTCCAGGCCGTCCGCAATCGCTTTTATGATGATCTATGGCGAAGTGCCGCAAGCGAGACCGGTGCGGAGATTGCCACATTGCCAAACGGGCTGAAACAGATCAGTCGCGGAAGACTGCGGACTTTTGTCGGCCATTCGGAAATAATGCTCGACAGCGCGATCACATCCCAGCTGATGCTGAACAAGGCGGTGATTTTCGATTGGCTTGCGGCAAAGGGTCTGCGCGTTCCGCGGCGGCAGAAGTTTGATCTGGGCAGCCTGGACCTAGCCGAAGCGTTCTTGCGCGAAAATAATGGGCCGGTGGTGGTCAAGCCAGCGGACGGAACGGGCTGTGGCCATGGGGTTACGACAAGAATAACCGACAGATACGGCCTTCTAAAGGCCGCCCGCCATGCCGCAGCCTTTCACACCGAACTTCTGGTTGAAGACCAACTGGACGGCGCGTCCTATCGCCTGCTCTTTCTTGATGGCGAGTTCATCGATGCGGTGCGGCGGGATCCCCCGGCTGTGACGGGCAATGGACGTTCTTCCATCCGCCAGTTGGTAGCAGCGGAAAACGAGCGGCGGCGTTCGAGCGATGCGATCACGGCATTGAGTCCGCTGATGATTGACCTCGAGTGCCGAAATACGCTTTCTGCGCGCGGCCTATCTCCGGCGACTGTTCCCGCGGCAGGACTGGAGGTGATGGTCAAGCTCGCCGTGAATGAAAACAGTGCCGCTCAAAATCATTTGGTGCGCGAAGACGTTCATCCGGAGATTGTAGAAACCGGCAGCCGCATCGTGCGCGATTTCGGAGTCGGTTTTGCCGGTCTGGATGTGACGGCGACGGACATCTCGCGACCGCTTTCGGAAGGCGGCACCATTTTCAACGAAATCAATGCAGGTCCGGGAATTCATCACCATTATCTGGTATCCGATCAAAACCGGATAGCGAATGTCGCCCCGCGTATTCTTGAACATCTGTTTTCAACCCGGCGGGGGGTGATGGAAATATGACTTCACCAGACACCTCCCGTCCGGTCCTGCTGCTTGGAGGCGGTGCGAGCACGCTTGCTGCCGCGCGCAGTCTCGGTGCTGCCGGAATTCCAGTCTTTGCGAGCGGGCGGACCGGATGCCGCGCAATGCGTTCGCGGCATTGCCGCATGGCGCTGCCGATTCCCGAAGGCTTGGAAGCGCCGCAGTTCTGGGAAACAATGCTCATTTTGAATCCGGATCCGAGACTGGACGGGTGCGTCATCATGGTCGGCTGCGACGAATCGCTGGAATTCGTCGAAGCGCATGAGGCGGCGCTGCGTCAACGCTATGTCGTCGAGGAGTTCCGTCCGGATCTGCGTCGAGCGATGCTGGACAAGCTCGATACGCTCACCTTGGCGCGCCAGGCCGGGGTTCCGACGCCCAACTTCTGGGCTGTGGACACCGCAGAAGATGTCTTGAAAATTCGTGACGAATTGCGCTTTCCTGTAATGGTCAAGCCGCTCAATTCGCTTACCTTCATGGAAGATTTCGGGCGCAAGCTGTTTATTGTGCGCGAGGATTTCGCCGAGGTGGTGGAAAAAGTGCGGTTATGCCGCCAGCGTGGGCACAAGGTCATGGTCGTGGAAATGATCCCCGGACCCGATAGCCTGCTGTCGAGCTACTATACCTATCGAACGACCGAGGGGGCCCTGCTATATAATTACACCAAAAGTATAATTCGCCGATGGCCAGTCAATCGCGGTGGGGCATGCTTTCACCAGTCAGAATGGCTGCCGGAGACCGCAGAGATTGGTCGACGGATGTTTGATGGGATCGGCTGGCAAGGCATAGGCAATGTTGAATTCAAACGCGACATGCGCGACGGGCAACTCAAAATCATTGAGGTCAACGGACGGCTGACAGCTGGGCATCCACTGGTTACGCGTGGGGGCGCGCCGATTGACCTGATCATCTACTGCCACCTGACCGGGCAGGCTTTGCCGCGCTTCGATATCTATTCCCAGACGCTGAGGTTGTGGGATCCGCTACGCGACTTCATGGCTTTCCTGCAGCTGCGCCGTGCCGGCGAATTGGGATTCAGGGGCTGGTTGCGCAGTATATTTGCGCAGAAGGTTATCCTTCCATATTTCTGCTTCGACGATCCGCATCCCGGTTTCGCAGAATTTTTGGGTTTGCTGGCCAAGCTGGTTCGCGCGCCCCTGGCAATGGGCCAGAGGGTCGGACAAAATGCGGATTGACACGTATCGCTACCGGCTGGCGCTAGAACGCCTGTTGGCTGCAGGCGGCGTCGATCCGGTGCAGGCTGACAGCGTTGCGGATAATCTCGCCTGGTGCGACATGGCCGGGCGGCGCAACCACGGAATCGAGCGGCTCCCGATCCTGCTTAAGCGGGTCCGAACCGGAGCCATCAAATGCCCTTGCGAGCCAAAAATTTCCCGCTTGGCCCCGGCGGTCGGACGGATCGATGCCGATGCAGGTTTTGGCCATCACGCAGGGAAACTCGGCATGGATCTCGCGTGCGAGCTCGCTGTCGAAATGGGCGTTGGCGTGGCAGGCATCCGAAATAGCAATTTCTTTGGTGCTGGGTCCTATTACGTCCAGTTGGCTGCGGAACGGAACATGATTGGGCTCGCAGTGAGCAATTCCTTTCCAAAGGTGGCTGCTTATGGCGGCACCGCACCGGTTTTGGGTACCAATCCGATTGCCTTTTCCGCCCCGCGCGCAAACGGCAGATCGATCCTGATCGACATGTCAACTGCAGCCCTGGCGGGATCATCCGTTCGCGAGGCAATGGCCAAAGGCGAGATGCTGGAGACCGGACTGGTGATCGACGCCAATGGGATAGCTGTCCGCGATCCTCGACATGCAGCATCGGGTACCTTGTTGGCCGCCGCCGGGGCGAAGGGATTTGGTCTTGCACTTCTGGTCGAGCTGCTCGGCAGTGTTCTTACGGGAGCTGGCGTGGCGGGAGAGGTGGCGTCGATGTACGATGATCTCGACCGACCGGGCAACAACGGGCACTTGCTGCTCGCTATCGACATAACCCGCTGGATGCCGCTTGAACAGTTCCACCAGCGGGTCGAAGCGCTCGCCGCTGCAGTTACGATGCCAATCGGCTCGGGAGATGTGCGATTACCGGGCGATGATAGATGGACGGAAATTGCTCGAAGTGAGCGGGAAGGCGTATTGGTCGAAGATCACGCACTTAAGCAAATCGAACAGTTGGCAGATGACCTAAGCGTGGCGCTGGACTGGCACTGACTGAGCCATGGCAAATCCATCGCTTCAGATCCTCCTTGTCCTTTCTGACCCGGACTCGATGCCACGCTGGGTTTCACGTCTGATCGAGCGGATCGGGGACAGTGCAGAATTGGGGATTTGCGCCATCGCCAAGTCGGTCACTTCGCGCCGCCGGACGAGAAGCAACTTCCTGTTCCGATTGCTCTACCGGCTGGAACGGACAGCATGGGCCGAGCCGGTTGCAGCCGGACCATTGCCGCGTGAGGGACTGGTGGATGACATTCCTCGGGTTCAGATGGACGACGACGAAACGCTTCACGTGCTGGCCCCCGATGTGATCCTCGACCTTTCCGGAAACCACGGCCTTGATGTATCTACCGC
>JBATDO010000331.1:0-18169 GCA_049663505.1 Sphingorhabdus sp. | reverse complement strand
GTACTCCGCCGATGCCGACGCCGCCCGATAGGTGGACATTCTTGCCAATTTGCGCACAGCTGCCGACAGTCGCCCAGCTATCGACCATTGTGCCTTCATCAACGCGGGCACCGATATTTACAAAGCTTGGCATCAGTACGACGTTCTTTGCAATGTGACTGCCATGACGCGCAACCGCACCGGGTACGACCCGAAAGCCGGCTTCACGAAAACGCATTTCGTCCCACCCAGCAAATTTTGAAGGGACCTTGTCATAAGCAGGCGCGCCGCTTGCTCCCCCTTCGACAACGACATTGTCATTCAGTCGAAACGACAAGAGAACCGCCTTTTTAAGCCATTGGTTGACCTGCCAGCTCCCATCGCGCTTCTCGGCGACACGCAATGTGCCATTGTCGAGCCCTGCAAGGGCAGTCTGGACGGCATCGCGGACTTCGCCCCGCGTTGAGCTGTTGATTGTGTCGCGGGCATCCCATGCGGTATCGATTGTCTGGGCAATTTGATTTGTCATAAGGCTCTTTCACGCGTTTGAATTGTGGACAGCCAGTCGGTCACGTCGTCAATTTGGTGGTCAATATGCATTGCGTGGTCGCTGCTAACAGCTTCATTTCCATTATTCACCCAAATTGTGGTCATGCCCATGACCTTTGCCGGCACGAGATTATGAGCCGAATCCTCGACGAAAAGCGCTTGGGCGGGCAAAATGGAAAGTTCATTGCAGAGCGCATGGTAGCTTGGCGGCGCGGGCTTTGGGATATGCCCCATCCGGTGGATGTCGTAGATGTCCTCGAACACGCCTTCCAGCCCGCGTGCACTCAGGACCCGCTGTGCATATGGTGCATCGGCATTGGTGAAAATCAACTTGCGGCCTGGCAGCGCCTCGATGTGGCGCTTCAATTCAGGCGAGGCAACGAGCTTTGCAAAGTCGACATCGTGTACGAAGTCCAAATAACCACGTGGATCAACGTCGTGCTCAGCCATTAGACCGCCCAGCGTAGTTCCATATTGCTTCCAGTAAGCATAGCGGATGTCATGGGCTTCTTGTGTGCCGATCTTGAAATATCGCTCAACGTAAAGGGCGATTCGGTCCCGGATTTGCGCCATGATATCCGCTTCAGGTGGATATAAGGTCAGGTCGAGATCGAAAATCCACGTGTTGATATGCGAGAAGTCAGAATCCATCCGACTGCGCCTAACGACGGAATTAATTAATCACAACAGCGCAGGTGTAATGTTAAGTTTTGCAAAAGCATCAGAGTATAATATCAAAAGGGTTCGGGAAGGGTCGCGCCAATGAATTCAGCGAATTTTAACCGCACGATTGCGGTCGGGACATCGGTTATTTTTGCCTTGTCATTATCGGCATGTGGCGGCGGCGGCGGCGTGAGTTCAACTCCTACGCCTGCGCCCGCCCCTGTCGTGGCGCCCCCACCGCCTCCTCCTCCTCCTCCTCCCCCGCCGCCAACCAATTTTGTCACGGCAGAATATACCCGCTCAGATGGACCAAGCTTTCATAATGCAATCACGGCGTACCAGGCTGGAGCATCGGGTGTTGGCGTCACAGTCGGTGTGATCGATTCAGGTATTGACCCAAACAGCCATGAATTTGCGGGCCGTATTCATCCGCAATCGGGCGACGTCACGACAGGCGGTCGCGCACTTGGCGACGAAGACGGGCATGGCACAGAAGTATCACGCGTTATCGCTGCAGCAAAGGATGACAAGGACGTCCATGGAATTGCATTCAGCGCCACTATATTGGCACTGCGCGCTGACGAACCTGGAAGTTGCACGACCCCCGACCCGGGCGAGGACGAAGCAAGCTGCTCGTTTCAGGATTCGGCAATAGCCGCAGGGATCAACCGTGCCGTGGACAGTGGTGCACGGGTGATCAACATATCGCTTGGCGGTGTCGGCGGCGCGAACTTTTCCCTTCGCAACGCGGTCGCACGCGCAACGCTTGCCGGAATTATCGTGGTGGTGTCTGCAGGCAATGAAGGCGACGAAGCAGCGCCGGAATTTGACCCCCTCAACCCCAGTCCATTTGCACAGGCATTGGTTGCCAATGGCAATGGCCTCGTGATAATTTCGACCTCTGTTGACGATCAAGGCGTTATTTCCAGTTTCAGCAACAAGGCTGGACTGTCCCAAAACACCGTCCTTTCAGCATTGGGCGAAGGCATTTGTTGCGTTTACGAAAATGACACGATCTACCGCTTTACCGAGAACGGTCAGAATTTCGTTCGCGTGTTCAGCGGCACCTCCTTTTCTGCGCCGCAAATAGCCGGAGCCGCAGCGTTGCTGGCGCAAGCCTTCCCCAATCTGACCGGGCAGCAAATTGTAAACCTCTTGCTTACCAGCGCACGCGATGCAGGGGCTGCAGGGACCGATGCCATTTATGGGCGTGGTATACTTGACATTGCCCGTGCATTTGCACCTGCCGGGGCCACTGCACTTGCAGGCACGACGATCGCTGTGCCCCTTGCTGGAAATGGCGGAACAACATCGGGTCCGATGGGTGATGTGGCGCTCTCAAACCGCCCTGTGAATGCAGTTATCCTGGATAGCTATGGCCGTGCCTATGACCTCGACATCACCCATGGCCTTTCAGCCTCGGCACCGCGTCTTCGCCTGACACCGGCTCTCGTCAATCAAGGCCGTTCGGTGAACGCTGCGGCAGGTACCACCGAGTTGGCCTTCTCCATCAGCACCAACTACGAGGACGGAGCAGCAGTAGCCCTTCCATCGGCCCTGTCAGGAGGGCACGAGCACAAGGCGCGCATCTTGGCGGGAAGGGTGAGCGCAGCTCTTTCTAAAGATCTGCGGTTCAGCCTTGGCATCCGCCAGGCCGCGGCCGGCCAGGTGGCCGCCTTGCAGGGCATGCACGGCGGCGCATTTTTGACCGCTCCCGAAGCGCGCATGGACAGTGGTTTTGAACGCTTGCCTGGGAACTCCTTTGCCCTGCGCCAGCAAATAGGGCGACTTGGTCTCACCGGGAGCGCAGAAATCGGAGATGCCCGGCTTTTTGAGCGCGCGGGGACAGAGCACCGCCTGAACGGCACCTACCGATATCCTTATTCAACGCTCGGCTTTTCTGTCGACCGCCAAATCGGTCCTGCAAAACTGGCATTGGGGGCGAGTTGGACACGCGAAGAGCAAACCATAATGGGCGCACGCTTTGCTGACTTCATCAGCCGCAACGGCGCACGCAGCCTGTTCCTCGACGGAAATAGCGAAGTGCAACTGGCCGCTCATTGGTCACTGGGGGCGAGCTGGCGCCAAGGTTGGACCTATGCCAATTCCTCGGCGTCGCTTGCAGGTGAAAATGCCATCAAGAGCAATGCGTTTTCTTTTGACCTGGCGCGGTCCAGCGCCGTTGTCACGGGAGACCGCCTCGCGTTTCGCGTGGCACAGCCACTGCGAATCACGGGTGGTGGGCTCGACTTGTACTTGCCCATATCCTATGATTACGCGACGCTCAGGCCAGTCTTTGGAATGCGCCAATTTTCGCTCTCGCCCGAGGGACGCGAGATATCGAGTGAACTTGCGTGGATGGTGCCGCTGGCTGGCGGCTACTTCTCGTCGAACATATTCTGGCGGCAAGAGCCTGGGCATTTTGAAAATGGCCCGGACGATATCGGGGTAGCGGTGCGCCTCAATCTCGGGTTCTAGACCGTGAAGCTCTCGCCGCAGCCGCAGCTTCCGGTTGCATTGGGATTGGTGAACACGAAACCAGCAGTGAAATCATCTTCCTGCCAGTCCATTGTCGATCCCACGAGATAGAGCACCGATCCGCCGTCAATATAAAAAAGGCCTCCTGGCGTTTGGATGCACTCATCGAATGGAACGGCTTGGCTGACATAGTCGACCGAATAAGCCAGTCCAGAGCAACCCCGGCGAGGCGTGGAAAGCTTCACTCCGATCGCGTCGGCTGGTGCCTTTGCCATCAAGTCGGCAATCCGTGCTTCGGCCGCAGGGGTAAGTATTACTGCTGCGGGCCGTGCAGGCCTTTGCGTGCGTGATGTGGTCGTGCTGTTCATAGCATTCCAAGCTCCAGGCGTGCTTCGTCGGTCATGTTGGCCGGCGACCAGGCCGGCTCCCATACCAGGTTGACCTCGGCATCGCCCACGCCCGGCACCGCGCCTACGCGCATTTCGACTTCGGACGGCATGGATTCGGCAACCGGGCAATGCGGAGTGGTCAAAGTCATGGTAACGAGTGCATGGCCACCGTTGATCTCGACATTGTAGATGAGACCAAGATCATAGATGTTCACAGGAATTTCGGGATCGAAAATTTCCTTCAGTGCAGCGATCACGGCTTCGTACAAATCTCCGTCTGGTTCGCCCGCAATGGGGGCATCGGGCTTTTGCGCCAGGAACCCCTCAAGATAGTCCTTTTTTCGTTCGAACGTCTCTGCAGGGCTTTCAACGCGCGCTTTTGGTGGCGCCTCGACGCTGTCCACTTCCTCGATCCTTATGCCATTCTCGTTCATTGGCCGAAAATCCTTTGTACCCGGTGGATGCCGCGCATCAGCGCTGCGACATCGCTTTCGTCATTGTAAATACCAAAGCTCACCCGGGTCGTTGCCGGAACGCCCAGATGATCCATCAGCGGCTGTGCACAGTGATGACCAGCTCTCACTGCAATGCCCTCCTCGTCCAATATGGTGCCGATATCATGAGGATGCACCCCCTCCATGGTGAAAGAAACGATCCCAGCGGCGTTGTCAGGACCGTATAGCCCGATCGTGTTGACTAGGCGCAGCGATTCGCGGGTCTGACGGACCAGCTCTGCTTCATGGTTGAATATCGCCTCCATACCGATCGCATCGACATAATCGATCGCGGTACTGAGTGCGATCACCTCGGTAATCATGGGTGTACCTGCCTCGAAGCGCTGCGGTGCCGCGGCGTAGGTTGTACCCTTGAAGGAAACGCGGTCAATCATGGCACCGCCACCTTGCCAGGGCGGCATTGCATCGAGAATATCGTGACGTGCCCAGAGCACGCCCACTCCGGTCGGCCCGTAAAGCTTGTGTCCCGACAAGACGTAGAAATCACAGCCGAGTTCAGCCATGTTCAACCGCATGCGCGGCGCTGCCTGGCACCCGTCGAGAAGAAGTCTTGCGCCGACCTTGTGGGCAGCCTGTGCGGCACGCTTTGCACCCAGGACCGAACCAAGAACGTTTGAAACATGCGCAAGGGCCACCAACTTGTGCTCATCGGTGAGATTTGATTCAAGCCAGTCGAGATCAACCCTGCCGTCCTGGGTGATTGGGCATATGTCGATATGCGCACCCACCCGCTGAGCGAGCATCTGCCACGGCACGATGTTGCTGTGATGCTCAAGCTGCGACAACATGATGCGGTCGCCTGCCTTCAAGTTCGCGTCGCCCCAGCTATTGGCCACAAGATTGATGCCTTCAGTCGCTCCGCGCACAAAGACGATTTCATTTTCCGATTGTGCGCCGATAAAGCGGGCCACGCGGTTTCGGGCGGCTTCAAAGGCAATGGTCATGTTGGCTGAACGGGCATATACGCCGCGGTGGACGGTTGCATAGTCCTCCCCCAGCGCGCGCGCCATCGCGTCGATGACGACCTGGGGTTTTTGCGCTGTTGCCGCAGTATCGAGATAGTGCCAGTCGCGCACACCCGGAAAGTCCTGGCGCAGCTCTGGCACAATCGAGCCGCCTTGAATGGCCAGGCTGGGGCCGGCGCGTTCAATCGGTGCGGTTGAATGGGTAGTCAAACCAGTTCTCCCAGTTTTTCGAGCGCTGCATTTATCAGTATTTCCTCGTCGGCAGCGCCTTCAAATATGCCGGCGACAAAGGCCTGCAGCATCAGCTTCTTGGCATCCGAGGGCGCGATGCCGCGGGCCTGGAGATAAAATAATCCGGCTGGATCGAGTTCGCCAATGGCGCAGCCATGCGCACATTTCACGTCATCGGCATAGATCTCGAGTTCGGGCTTGGCATTGGCGGTGGCCGTCCGATCAAGCAATATGGCTTTGACCGACTGTTCGCTGTCGGTCAGTTGCGCACCGCGCGCGACTGCGACTTTTCCAAGATAGGTACCAGTCGCTTTGCCCGCCAATACCGAGCGGATAAGCTGTGATGACGTGGCGAGCGGTTCGGCATGGGTTACAGTTGTCACGATTTCCAGCGTCTGCTCACGACCGCCAATCTGAACGCCGCCAAGCTTGAAGTCCGCGCCTTCGTGCAGGGTGATATTGAGTTCGACCCGGCCAAAATCGCCTCCGATGTTGAGAATGCTGACCGCAGCCGTCGCACCTTTGCCCACCGCGATGTCTAGTTGTTCAATGGAGCCCTTGTCCTGGATAATGGTACGCTCGAACCGACCACCTGACGGCACGACGATATTTTCCGCAGCTGGCAGCGGCCATAAGGCACTGACCGCTGCAATGTCGCTGTAGCGCCATGCCTCGTCCCGGCGGGATGGAACAGGAGGGCTCAAGCCGCGAGCTCCTTGTACCCGTCACGTTCGAGTTCGTGCGCCAGCTCTGCGCCGCCTGTACGCGTTATGCGACCATCTGCGAGGACATGGACAAAGTCTGGCTTCACATAATCGAGCAGCCGTTGGTAATGGGTGATCAACAAGACAGCCTTGTCGGGCTTGCGCATTATTCTGTTGATACCATCACCGACGATGCGCAGCGCATCAATGTCGAGGCCACTGTCGGTCTCGTCCAGAATCGCGACCTTGGGATCGATTATTCCCATCTGGACCATTTCGTTGCGCTTCTTCTCGCCACCCGAAAAGCCGACATTCACCGGACGCTTGAGCATGTCCATGTCCATGCCCATCGCGTCTGCTTGCGCGCGCGCGACTTTGAGGAACTCCCCTCCCGACAAGGGGGTCTCACCGCGGCGACCACGCTGCGCGTTCAGGGCTTCCCGCAGAAACTGCACATTCGATACACCGGGAATCTCGACCGGATACTGAAAGCCGAGAAAAATTCCGGCAGCCGCGCGTTCATGGGGCTCGAGTGCAAGCAAGTCCTGGCCGTCTAAGGTCACTGAACCTGCGGTAACGGTGTAACCAGGGCGCCCGGAAAGCACGTAACCCAGTGTCGATTTGCCCGCGCCATTCGGTCCCATGATGGCGTGAATTTCACCAGCGCCCAGCGAGAGAGTAAGGCCCTTGAGAATGGGCTTGTCGCCGACATTGGCGTGTAGGTCATTTATCTTGAGCATGATTGTTCTCTTGAGATTTTAATGGGTCGAAGTCGAAGGTGGCAAGCATATCAGCAAGGTTTGATGACGCTTGTTCGATATCAGCCAAGGTCTTCGCGATTCTTTCGCGGCGCTTGGCCAGGCCATCGTTGCTATGTTTCTGGAGTAACGCGTCTGCATTCAAGGCAGCTCTATCGCGTTCGGCCAAGCAGGTCGCACGCGAAATGCTCCCGATCCTGCGCATGGTCTCAGAGTCGATCCGTTGTCCGCCATCGTTAATGAATTTCTCGATTGCGCCATTGTCGGCGGTGTTGAGGCAGGCCAGATAGGGAAGCACTGCAGGCGCAATCTGATCGGGGATGACAATCGTGTTGGCTTTGGCTTGGGACGTGAGGCGCAAGGCTGGTTCGCCGGCAACCAATGGCCCCTGCGCGGCAAGAATAATGCTAGCCAGGATTAAAGCCGTCATCGTGCCCGCCCCGATAGCATGTCCTGTGCCAAGGACTGCCCACAGGTCGTTATTCGGCGGCTAAAATCTCGACCAGTTCGTTGCTTTCGAATTCCTCTGCGTTGATCACGGTGGAATTCTCGAGGAGCTGTAATTGACGAATGAACCTGTTGATCGCATGATGCGGGATGGTGATCACGTCGTCCCGATCGCGCTCCGAGGCCCGTTGCTGACGTATCACAACCCCGTTCTGCCCCGGATAAGCGACAACAGCCTGTACTGGATGGACCACCAGGTCGGCCTCCGCCCAGTTGAATTCCGAAACCCCTGCCATGCTCTATGCTCCCGATTGAACCGAACGCCGATGCGCGACGATAGATCAGGAATGCAGGTTTGCATGTCCCCGTTTGCGGACTTGACCGAAAATGGGTCATCCTACGCTGCCCTCGAGTGAAATGCCGAGAAGCTTTTGGGCTTCTACTGCAAATTCCATTGGCAGTTGCTGCAAGACTTCCTTGGCGAAACCATTGACGATCAGCGCCACGGCTTCTTCTGCATTCAGTCCGCGCTGCATCGCATAGAAGAGCTGGTCATCGGAAATCTTGGACGTTGTCGCTTCGTGCTCGATCTGGGCGCTGGGATTGCGCACCTCGATATATGGCACAGTGTGTGCGCCGCTCAGGCTTCCGAGCAATAACGAATCGCACTGCGTAAAGTTGCGCACGCCTTCTGCATTTGGCGCGACACGCACGAGCCCACGATAGGTGTTGTTGCTGTGTCCGGCGCTGATGCCTTTGGAGACGATCGTCGAACGACTACCCTTGCCGTTATGGATCATCTTGGTACCTGTGTCGGCCTGTTGGTAATTATTGGTCACCGCGACTGAATAGAACTCGCCCACCGAATTCTCGCCGTTGAGCACGCAGCTGGGATATTTCCATGTGACAGCACTGCCAGTCTCGACCTGCGTCCAGCTGACCTTGCTGTTCTTGCCCTGGCACAATGCGCGCTTGGTCACGAAATTGTAGATCCCGCCCTTGCCCTGGGCATCGCCGGGATACCAGTTTTGCACGGTCGAATATTTGATTTCGGCATCGTCGAGCGTGACCAGCTCGACCACGGCTGCATGCAGCTGGTTCTCGTCGCGCATCGGCGCGGTGCAACCCTCGAGATAGCTGACATAGCTCCCCTTGTCGGCGACGATCAGGGTCCGTTCGAACTGCCCGGTATTCTCGGCGTTGATTCTGAAGTAAGTGGACAACTCCATCGGGCAGCGCACGCCTTCGGGGATGTACACGAAGGTTCCATCAGAGAAGACTGCGCAATTCAGAGTGGCAAAATAATTGTCGTGCATCGGCACGATCTTGCCGAGCCATTTTCGCACGAGATCAGGATATTCGCGGATTGCCTCTGAAATGCTGCGAAAGATGACGCCTGCACGTTCGAGTTCAGCGCGGAAGGTGGTTGCAACGCTGACGCTGTCAAACACGGCGTCGACGGCGACCTTTCGGGCACCCTCGACCCCGGCAAGCATCTTCTGCTCCTCGATGGGAATGCCAAGCTTTTCGTAAACCCGCAGGATTTCGGGATCGACTTCGTCGAGGCTCCCAAGCTTTGGCTTTTGCTTTGGGGCAGCGTAATAATAAGCGTCCTGGTAATCGATCGGAGGCACGTTGAGCTTGGCCCAGTCAGGGGTCTCCATCGTCAGCCAATGACGATAGGCCTTCAGCCGCCAGTCCAGCATCCATTCCGGTTCGTTCTTCTTGGCAGAAATGAAGCGGACAGTTTCCTCGCTCAGGCCCTTGGGCGCAAACTCCTGTTCGATATCGCTCGAAAAGCCCCACTCATAGGTTTCGAGTGACTTGGCAGCATCGCGAGCCGCCTGGTCCTTGACGATGGTTTCTTCGGTCATGTCGGTGCACCCGTAAGGCTAGTGAGAGTGATATTGGCAAGCGCACCACGCACCGCGCGGTTGACCGCAGGCCAATGCGCCTGAACGCGGCAAGTTCCTTCCATCACGCAGTCATGCTTGCCGGTCTCGACGCACGCTGTCATTGCAATGGGGCCTTCGACGGCCTCGATGATATCAGCCAGGCTGATCGCTGCTGCTGGCCGGGCAAGGGCGATCCCCCCGCCTGTCCCGCGCGCTGATCGGAGCAAGCCCGCCTTTGTCAGGATGCTCACCAGTTTTTGTGTGGTCGGCAAGGCGAGGCCGGTTTCCTCTGCCAGGTCGGTGGCTGAAACGCGTGCCGAGCCGCAATGGCGCGATGCCGCGCTCATGACTACTACTGCATAATCTGCCATATTTGAAAGTCTCATCGACTCGCTGCCTTAATCAGAACGATTCATTCTGATTGGGCATATGGTCCGGTCGGCCCATGAAATCAACCCGGATAGGTCTCTATATCTCGGTAATTGTCCTTGCTGAGCCAAATGCGGAGTATTTTGGCATCGTCACCGTCAAGCGCGCCCGGGGTTCTCCCTGCAAACTGGCGGATCTCGCGAATCATGTGGGGTTGATCATAAAAGAGCGATTCGACCTTTGCACGCAGTTCGGGAGTGCAGGCCGGGTCGCACAGCAAGCTTGCAGCGCGCACGCCACGATATTTGCGCATCAGCTGTTTTGGGGCTGAACCGAAATAGCGCGTAATCAGGCGAGCCGCTGTGCTGCGCGACATGTCGAGCTGTGGGTAGAGGATCTCGACATTGGGTTCGAGGGTACTCGACAGCCAGTTCACCACCTTCTGGATCATCGTCATATGGGCAGGTGGCACGGGCTTGACCTGGCCCAGCAGAAAGGAAGTCGCCATCTCGGCCATTTGCACGATCCGCAAGGTCCCACTTGCATGGCCCTTGCGAAACGTCTCGGCCAGTTCATCGATCTGGGCTCCGAAAAGCTGGGAGGCAGGTACTGCACGGTCGGCATAGAGATTTGCAGGTCTTCCAGTCAGTGCACCAAAGCCAAGCGGGGTGAGTGCAAAGCCCATATGGTGCAATGGGCCTTCGAAAGTGTACTCGGCTGCCGCCATGCACGGCCCAAAAACTGACGTCCTGGTGATCGTATCCGCATGGCCGTCCTGGAACTTGAGGACGCCGTTACCCTTTAGCAGGAAAACCAGGTGGCCCAGCGCTGCTGGCTGACGATCCTGGATATGGGCTTCGTCACAACGGAAAAAATATATTTGGGTTACATAGGGTGCGAGTTCGGCTGGCGGCGCGAACTGAACGACTTCTATCTTGTCTGGCGAAATATAAGCTGGGTCGGCATATTCATCCGTTCCGCCCACATTTTTGTCCCCGGCCAATTGGCTCTCTCGCATCGACCCGTCCCTAAAATTCCCGCGCTGAAACATCCCCATTGCACGCTTGAGTTGCAACAAGGCTAGGGCAATGACTATTGCTCTGCAATGGCCAGCTTCTAAATATGATTGAAGCGAGCGTCAAAAGACGAACCTCACCGGCCAAATGAGGTACGTGCCTGGAATGCATGCCATGGCATTAACCAGCAATATCAATTCATTGTTGTGCCACGCGGGACGGGGCGCAGATTGCGGGCTTTTGCAAATGTGCCATGAGGGGATCATAGGGCCCGGCTCGGTGCACTGCACGCTACATATTGCTGCAAATGGCTGCACTCGTCGGCACTGAACCTGAGGCCTAGCTTGGTACGCCGCCATAAAATGTCATCGGCTGAACGGGCCCATTCTTGTTCAATGAGATAGTCGACTTCCGCCTTTGTCAGTCCGTGGCCAAAATCTTCGCCCAACTCAGCCCAGCTTGCTGCTCCTCCAAGCCATAGCCTGGACCGGGTGCCATAGCTGCGCACGAGTCTCTTGATCACCGAGCGTGGCACAAATGGAAATTCTGCCTGCAGTTCATTGGCAAGTGCAGGCGCACCGTCGAAGGGAAAATCGCCACCAGGCAAGGCATGATCCGCCGTCCAGCTCTTGCTTGCGAGCACCGGCAGAAATGGGGATAGTTCTGCCAGAGCGCTTTCTGCAAGATGGCGATATGTTGTGATCTTGCCGCCGAACACCGAAAGTATCGGCGCCTGGTCCTTGTCCCCGGTATCGAGATCGAAATGGTATCCGCGTGAAGCAGATTCGGGTTTCCCGCTGCCATCATCAACGAGCGGTCGGACTCCGGCATAACTGTATATGACGTCGCCCGGCGAGATCGTCTGCTTGAAATAGGCTCCTGCAGATTGGCAGATATAGGCAATTTCTTCGGGCGATGCGCTGATGTTGTCGAGCGAACCATGATGATCTGCATCAGTGGTTCCGATAAGCGTAAAGTCGTCCTCATAGGGAATTGCAAAAAATATCCGGCCATCCGGGTTCTGGCAGAAATACGCCTGGGGCGTGTCGAACATCTTGGCGACGACGATATGCGAACCTCGCACGAGCCTGATGCGTTCATCGGGATCGCGTTGATGCCCTGCGGTTCGGTCCAGCAAGTCGAGTACTGCCGGTCCCGCCGCGTTGATAATGGCGCGGGCCTTGAGCGGTGCATGTCCTCCAGCCTCGATATGCCACGAGCCGTTCACCCGTTCGAGACGAGTGACTTCGCACAAGGTTTTGACTACTGCCCCGCGCTCAGCGGCATCAAGGGCATTGAGGGCAACGAGGCGTGCATCATCAACCCAACAGTCGGAATATTCAAAGCCGCTCGAAAATTCGGGCTTGAGCGGTATCCCGGCAGGTGCCGTTGCCAGGTCAATGCTGCGGGTCGCCGGCAATCTCTTGCGGCCGCCTATATGATCGTAGAGGAAAAGGCCAAGGCGGATGAGCCAGCGCGGCCTCAGGCCCTTTTGGTAGGGCAACACAAAGCGCATTGGCCAGATGATATGCGGTGCGATTGCCCATAGCCGCTCGCGTTCAATGAGCGATTCGCGGACAAGCGCGAATTCATAATGCTCAAGATACCTCAGTCCACCATGGATAAGCTTGGTGGACGCAGATGACGTCCCCCGGGCAAGGTCGCCGCGTTCCAGGAGTACCACTTTCGCTCCCCGGCCGGCTGCATCGCGTGCGATGCCCGCACCATTGATGCCACCGCCAATAACCGCAAGATCAAAAATGTCGTCGTTCATAATGCTGCCCAAGCAAATCCACACGAAAGAATGAAGGCGGTGACCGTTGCAATCATCACCGGTGCCAGTGCACGCCAGCCCTGGCTGAGGAGGAGGTCCAGCCTGGACCGCATTGCAGTTGCAGTGACCGCGAACAGCAGCATCGCCTTGGAGCCAACAAGGCCATATTCACGGACCCAAATCGGGGCTTCGATCAATGAGTTGGCCGCGACGGCGGCAAAGAAGGCCAGTATGAACCACGGGAGCTTGAATTTGGCCATCAGGCTGCGCTGCGACCCGTCCGCACTGCCTATCGCCAGGCCAATCAAGGCAACAGCAGGAGCAAGCAATGCCACGCGGGAGAGCTTGACGATCGTTGCGACTTCGCCTGCTTCTTGTGAAAAGCTGTATCCGCCACCCAGCGACTGCGCGACATCATGCACGGCAGCCCCCATCAGGAATCCTGCCTGGCGATCGGTGAACTGGAGATAGTCAGCAATGATTGGGTAGAAGGACATCGCAATCGCACTGGCCAGCGCCACGCCAACCAGGGTTAGCGTGAATTGTGACTGGTTCAGTCGTTCTCGTCCGACGATGGCATAGATCGCCAAGGCAGCTGATGCACCGCAAATGGCAGTAGCGCCTCCTGCAAGCCAGCCGGTGAAGTTGCTCTGGCCAGCAAGTCGCGCGCCAAGCAAGCCTGAGGCCACCACCATGCACATGATGAACACCAACCCCACAAAGCTGATTGCTCCCAGGCTCCCGATCTGCATAACCGTGACTTGCGTTCCCAGCAGGACAATGCCCCAGCGCAGGCAACTCGTCCCGCAAAAGTCGAGGCCGGGATGCACTTTTTGTTCGGCAGAAATAAAGTTGAGTGCAAGGCCGATCAATAGTCCTGCCAGAATTACCGGCATGCCGTAATGCTCGGAAAACCACGTGGCGGCCGCAGAAGCCATGGCCACGACGACGAGGCCTGGAAACAGCAGGCGAAGGGCTATCGGACGCGTCCGCGCAGGGGTATCTTCAGCGAGATACGTCTCGCCGTAGAGGTCTGCGATATAATTCGCGTTTATGTCTTGCGGTGTCATATTCTCATCTATAGGAATTTGTCGAGCCGGTTCCAGCATAAAGCGCATAACAAGCCAAGCGGAACTGCATCACCAGGAGAGCGACATGGACCAGAACAGCAACCTGCGCGAAAATGACGCGGCCCGTTTCATTCGATACGGCCTGATTGCGCTGCTGTTCTTTGGAACTGCCCTCAATTATCTCGACCGCCAGGTCCTGGCGCTGCTCAAGCCCACATTGCAGGTGGAATTCGGTTGGAGTGACCGCGAGTTCGGTCATTTTGGTTCGGCATTCCAGATTGCGACTGCCGTTGCGTTGCTGGGTATTGGCTGGTTCATTGATCGCTTCGGCGTGCGCTGGGGATATGGTCTCGCGGTGGCTGTCTGGAGCCTGGCCGGAATGGCGCATGCTTATGCGACGACGGTTAGCCAGTTTGTTGCGGCTCGAGTGACGCTTGCCGTTGCCGAATCGGTAAACACGCCGGCTGCCATGAAATCGGCCGCCACATATCTCCCCTTGCGTGAACGCTCGATCGGAATCGGCGTCATCAACAGCGCCGCCAATATCGGCGCAATCGTGGCGCCGCTCACCGTGCCGTGGATCGCGATCACTTATGGTTGGCAGGAGGCATTCATCATCACCGGCGCGCTGGGTTTCGTCTGGTTGATTTTCTGGTGGCTCGGGACAAGCAGGCTCAAGCCGCTCGGCGAAGCAGCAACCCTGCCTGGCACACCGGGACTGAAGGGCGCGCCTTGGAGCGAATTGCTCAGGGAAAGGCGCACATGGGCCGTGGCAGGCGCCAAGCTCCTCACCGATCTCGTCTGGTGGTTCATCCTGTTTTGGGCACCCGACTTCTTTGCACGCCAATTTGGCCTGGGCCAGGCTGAAATCGGTGCCCCCACAGCGATTGTATATTCACTCGCAGCCGTCGGTGCGCTTACCAGCGGAATATTGTTTCCGCTTCTGTTGGGTCGAGGGCTGACCCCCAATGTTGCGCGCAAGAGTTCAATGTTCTTTTATGCGCTGATGATCCTGCCAATACCGCTCGCCATGTATGCGCCCAACCAGTGGGTGGCAGCATTGATCATTGGCCTGGCGTTGTTTGCCCACCAGGGTTTCTCGACAAATATCTTTGGCATGACGGCCGATATCATTCCGGCCCGCCAGGTTGGCAGCGTGATTGCCATCGGTGCGTTGGTGGGCAATCTCAGCGGAGCTGCAATGCTTGAATTCGCGGGCTGGTCGCTCGAAAGCGGCTATGGCTACACTCCGATGTTCGCGATGTGCGCAAGCGCTTATCTGCTGGCGCTGCTGTGGATCCACCTCATGCAGCCCCGGCTTGAAATCGTGAACAGCGCGGATTGATTACTCGGCCTTGGCCAGACCTTCAGCTTCTACGAGCGCCTGCAATTCTCCGGCTTCATACATTTCCATCATGATGTCGGACCCGCCAAGAAACTCACCCTTGACGTAGAGCTGTGGAATCGTTGGCCAGTCGGAATAGTCCTTGATGCCTGCCCGGATCTCCATGTCCTGAAGGACATCGACACTTTCATAGGCAACGCCAAGATGATCGAGAATAGCGATTGCGCGACTCGAAAAGCCGCATTGTGGGAACAAGGGGGTGCCCTTCATGAACAACACAACCTCGTTGCTCTTGACGATTCCGTCGATACGTTCATTCGCGCTCATGCTGATTACTCCTGTTCAGGGCAGGCCGTGGTGAGTTGGAGTGCATGCAGCACGCCACCCATTTTGCCACCCAAGGCTTCATATACAGCCTTATGTTGTTTCACGCGGGGGATCCCGCGAAAGCTCTCGCTGACCACCCGCGCGGCATAATGGTTGCCGTCGCCTGCCAGATCGGTAATTTCTACAAGCGCATCAGGCAGGGCGGCCTTGATCATGCCCTCGATGTCTTCAGCCGCCATCGCCATCTCAGGCCGGCTCTATAAACTGGCGACGCGCTTCCACCATCTTGTCCTCAAGTGCCTTGCGAACCATGCCATCGTCGACTTCGACGCCTGCAGAAATCAGGTCACCTATCAACTTGCGGATAACGTCCTCGTCGCCAGCTTCCTCGAAATCTGCCTGGATCACAGAAGTGGCATAAGCGGTGGTTTCTTCTGCCGTCAGCCCCATCTTCTCCGCGGCCCACTGGCCAACAAGCTTGTTGCGGCGGGCAGTGATCTTGAACTGGAGGTCTGCATCATGCGCGAACTTGTTCTCAAAAGCATTTTCGCGGCTGTCAAAGGTCGTCATCTTTAGGTCCCCAATGGAATATCACTATTAAATAGGCCATTCATGCAGCCGAAACAAGGCAGGGTGCAGTTCAAATTTGCACGACAAGCTTTCCGACCGCTGCACGGTCAGTCAACCTTGCAATTGCTTCACCTGCTTTTTCAAGCGGGAAAACCTCTGATATGCGCGGCTTGATTTTGCCTTTTGCATAAAAGTCGAACAGTTCAGCGACGTTCGCGTGGTTACGCTTGGGGTCACGCGCAGCAAATGCTCCCCAGAACACGCCGCACACATCACAGCTTTTGAGCAATGTCAGGTTGAGCGGCAGCTTTGCGATCCCGGCCGGAAATCCGACAACAAGGAACCTGCCTTCCCACGCAATCGCGCGCACCGCTGGCTCGCTGTAGTCTCCGCCCACGGTGTCGTAAATGATATCAAAGCCCTCTTTGCCTGCCGCCGCCTTGAACATCTCCGCCAGCGCCTTCGACTGGTCACGATCAAACGGCTGATGGGGATAGACCACCACTTCGTCAGCGCCTGCTTCGCGGGCAATTTGCGCCTTGGCTTCGCTCGACACCCCGGCAACGACGCGGCCGCCATAAGCCTTGGCAAGTTCGATCGCGGAGATGCCGATGCCGCCGGCACCGCCGAGCACGAGGACATTGTCTCCAGCCTTCATGTGGCCTCGGTCCTTCAATGCGTGGATCGACGTCCCATAGGTCAAAAGGAGGGCAGAACCATCTTCGAACGGCATGCCTTCGGGCAACTTGAAGGCATTAAACGCCATGACGGCAACTTTTTCAGTCAGGCCGCCATTGCCGCAAAGCCCTATCACCCGGTCACCGACCGAAAAACCGGCCACTCCTTCACCAACTGCCTCGACGATGCCGGCGACTTCTCCACCTGGTGCAAATGGGCGTGCCGGCTTGAACTGATAAAGATCAACTATCATCAGCGTGTCGGGATAATTGATTGAACAAGCCTTCACCGCAATCACGATCTGGCCCGGCCCGGCGACGGGCTCGGGCAGGTCGCCCATGACGAGTTTATCGGGGCCGCCGACTTCAGTCGATAATAATGCGCGCATCTCTCTCTCCTAAATTCAAACAGTCGCAGGCACGAGCCAATGTGGGGCTTTTGCTTCATGCGCCGAAATAGCCGCGCTGCTTTTTAACGTCAGGCCAATTTCATCGACGCCGTTTATCAGGCAATGCTTGCGGAATGGGTCGATCTCGAAGGCAAACCGGTCCTGGAACGGCGTCGTTACCGTCTGCGTTTCAAGGTCGATATGTATAGGATCGGTCTTGGCAACTTCCATCAGCCGGTCGATCGCCTCCTGCGGGAGTACAATTGCGAGCAGGCCATTCTTGAATGCGTTGCCAGAAAATATATCCGAAAAGCTCGGTGCAATGACCGCACGAATCCCGAGGTCAGACATCGCCCATGCTGCATGTTCGCGGCTCGATCCGCACCCGTAATTGTCGCCAGCGATCAAAATCGGCGCGCCGGCATATTCGGGGTTATCAAACACATTGCCTGCCTCGGCCCGGATCGACTGGAATGCACCCTTGCCCAGGCCCACCCGGCTGATCGTCTTGAGCCACTCGGCCGGAATAATGATGTCGGTGTCGACATTTTTGAGGCCAAGCGGATATGCCCGGCCTTCGACTTGGCTGATCGGTTCCATGCGAGCTCAGTCTGTTTCTGTGTCGAACTGAGTCTTGGGGGCCTGGTCGGCTTCAGGCTCTGGCGACAATGGTTCGAGCTTGCCCTTCTTGCGGGTCAGGCTTCGTTTGCCTGCATATAACAATGCAGCAACCAGAGCGGCTGAACCCACAGCTGCGCCAACCTTGGCACCTGTCGACCATTTTTCTTCGTCTTCGGGACTTGGTTTAATGTCAGTCATGGTTTGTGTCCTAATATTGGCGATAGCCTTAGCTTTCGCAGTCCGGACAAGTAAAGAGTTTATGGTTCATTTGTTCCAGCCGGACAGGATTCGTTTCCAAAGCGACGGCCTTGTTCGCGGCGGAAGCGACTGATGGGTGGAGTCGAGCAGGTATTTGGCAAGCAGCAGCGCCTGGTTGTGGGTCATCAGAAAATGGTGGCTATCAATGCTGTCATTATCAAGCGCCTGTCTTGAAGTCGC
>JBATDO010000330.1:0-1944 GCA_049663505.1 Sphingorhabdus sp. | reverse complement strand
GGGCAAGGGTGTCGGTCTTGTCATTCCCAGTCTCCTCACCTGGCCGGGCACGGCCATCGTCCACGACATCAAGGGTGAGAATTGGGACATCACCGCCGGGTTCCGCAGTACCTTCAGCCGGACGTTACGGTTCGATCCGACCAGTCTCGAATCCGCCGCGTACAATCCACTGCTCGAGGTGCGCCGCGGCATCAATGAAGTGCGCGATGTTCAGAACATCGCTGATATCTTGGTCGATCCCGAGGGTAGCCTCGAAAAGCGCAACCACTGGGAGAAGACCAGCCATGCGCTGTTGGTCGGCGCGATCCTCCATGTTCTCTATGCCGGAGGCGATAAATCGCTCGCTGGCGTTGCGGCCTTCCTCTCCAATCCCGACGAGACAATCGAGAACACGCTCTACGCAATGATGGACACGCCGCATTTGGGTGACGCTGGCCCCCATCCGGTCGTCGCTAGCGCAGCGCGTGAACTGCTCAATAAGTCCGACAATGAGCGTTCGGGCGTGCTCTCAACCGCCATGTCGTTCCTTGGCCTCTATCGCGACCCGGTGATCGCCAAAGTCACCAGCCATTCCGATTGGCGGATCGCCGATCTCGTCAGTGGCAGGCCCGCCTCGCTCTACCTTGTCGTGCCGCCGTCCGACATCAGCCGGACAAAGCCGCTGATCCGGCTGATCCTCAACCAGATCGGACGCCGACTGACCGAGGAATTTGACCCAGCCACCAAACGCCAGCGCGTGCTGTTGATGCTCGACGAGTTTCCAGCACTGGGGCGTCTCGACTTCTTCGAGAGCGCGCTGGCGTTCATGGCTGGCTACGGCCTCAAGGCCTTCCTGATTGCCCAATCACTCAATCAGATTGAGCGCGCCTACGGACAGAACAATGCTATTCTCGACAATTGCCATGTCCGCGTGGCCTTCGCGACCAACGACGAGCGCACCGCGAAGCGCGTCTCGGAATCGTTGGGTACGACCACCGAGCAACGCTCGATGAAGAACTATGCAGGCCACCGCCTATCGCCTTGGCTTGGCCACCTGATGATATCCCGATCGGAAACGGCGCGCGCTCTGCTTACCCCTGGTGAGATATTACAGCTTCCCAAAACTGACGAGGTTGTCCTCATGTCGGGTGCGCCGCCCATCAAGGCGAAGAAGGCGCGATACTATGCCGACCGGCGACTGCAGGCCCGTGTGATCAAACCGCCAGCAAGCTGTGGTCAAAGGCATGGCGACGATCCGGCAGATGACTGGAGCATTCTGCCACCAGTCGAGCCCGACCCTGACCTGGCAGAAGTGCATCGGCGCAAGCTCGATTCAGCCAATGGCGGATTGCGGCGCGAGCCGGAATTACCCGAACATGTCGAAGTTGTTGCCAGACCAAAGGCTCCAACGTCCGAGTTCGAATTTCCTGCCGCTGACAGCGCCGACATCGACCAAACTGCCGCAGCCAGCGAGCGCATCCGACGCACGATGGAACGTGGTGCCCGGCAGGCGTCGCTCGACTTAGGTGACGGGATCGACATGTGAAGCTGAAGCGGACCTTTCGACTACCTCCGGATGTGATCAATCAGCTTGCCGAGTTTGCGCTGCGGAAGCGCGTTGGTCAGCCGGATATTGTCGAGGCCGCATTGCGGTCATTCATGTCTCCGGACAATCCCGAACAGCTCGAAGCCGCACTCAGCCGTCGCCTCGATCGCATCGACCGACACCTTGGACGGCTTGATGAGCAAACCGAGATAACAACCGAAGCCCTGGCCCTGTTCGTCCGGTTCTGGTTGACCGCCAATCCTCCCCTCCCTGACAGTGGGCAGGCCGCTGCTCAGGCCCAAGGGAAGGAGCGATACGAGGGCTTTGTCGAGGCCTTGGCTCGAAAGCTGCATACAAGCTCCAGACTCATCGACGACACCGCCCAGAAGGCGAAGAGGAGCTAATTCCGGATTTCTGGC
>JBATDO010000329.1:0-6701 GCA_049663505.1 Sphingorhabdus sp. | reverse complement strand
GCATGCCTCAACACCGATGGCACAACGCGGCGTGCAAACCCTGCCGGTACGCCGGTGCCGATCCTTGTTCCTGGCAGTCCTTGCACAAATGTCGACAAGTCGACGTCGGACACCGATTTCATCCATAAACTCAACGCGACCTACAAGCTCAACGAAGATGCGTTGGTTTACGTCACATGGTCTCGTGGATTCCGTCCAGGCGGGATCAATCGTCGAGGTACCCTGCCGCCTTATGGCGCAGACGAACTCGACAATTACGAGCTGGGCTGGAAGACCACTTTTGGAGATTTCCGCTGGAACGGTGCGGTTTACCAAGAGGACTGGAACGGGATACAATTGTCCTTCCTCGGTGCCAACGGGCTGACAGAAATCCGCAATGCCGGGATAGCGCGCATCCGCGGGGTCGAAATGGACATGGGCTACCGTGCAGGTGGCTTCACGTTCAACACGGGCTTCAGCTATAATGACGCAAGTATTAGGCGCGATTTCTGCCAGATCGCTAACCCGACCTTTGACTGCACGCTTGCAGGCCCTGGCGGCGAGACGAATTCTTTGCTCGCTCCAGCCGGCTCACGCTTGCCAACGACGGCAAAGTTCAAGGGTAATGCCATTGCCCGTTATGAATTCCCGATCGCCGCTTGGGACGGTCATGTCCAGCTTGCCGTCAACCATATCGGCAGCAGGCGCAACGACTTGCGTCCTGCGCAGAACAGCATCAAGGGAAATCTGCCCGCCTATACAACGGTCGATGTGAGTTTGGGGATCAAGAACGAGCAGTGGAAGATCGACTTGTTTGCCACGAACCTACTCGACAAGAATGGAATTGTAGGCACAGGCGTGCAGTGTCTTGAGACAGTCTGCGGCGATCCCGGTGGTGTTACCGGTACAGGCGGTGCATTTTACGATACTGTCATCCGGCCTCGCCTGATCGGGATCAAGTTCTCGCGCGATTTCTGATCGTTATTACAGTTTGTCACGCACGTGACAGGGAGGGGAGAGCCGGGCCAAATTTGGCCCGGCTTTTTCAAGTTTCAGGCTTTTCGCAAAAGGCGTCCCAAGAAGCTCCTGTCGGCGAGTATTTCCGCCGCGCAATTGTGGCCAGGAGCTCCTGTGACCCCGCCGCCTGGATGCGTGCCGGCACCACACATGTATAAACCCTTCAGGGGGCCTCTATACGCACCGTTTCCAAGGACGGGACGCGCTGCCCACAATTGATCAAGGCTCATGTTGCCGTGCATGATGTCTCCACCTGCAAGCCCGAACATCTGCTCGAGGCCTTTGGGGCTCAAGACCTGGCGACCCAGTATGGAGCGGCGGAAACCAGGGGCGTAGGCCTCAACGGTTTCAATGATCGTGTCGGCAGCCTTGTCCTCGTCGGCATTCCAGTCATGGTCAGGTGCGAATTGCTGGCAGAACAGGCTGGCGACATGTTGGCCGGGAGGGGCAAGGCTGTCGTCCACTGTAGAAGGGATAAGAATTTCCACGATCGGCTTTTTCGACCAGCCATATCGCTTGGCGTCCAAAAAGGCCTGGTCCATGTAGTCGAGCGTCGGTGCAATGATGATTCCTGACTGGTGGTGCTCGCCGGGTTCAGGAAGGCAAGTAAAACGCGGCAGTTCACTCAGGGCAACATTCATCCGGAAGGTCCCGCTGCCAGCCTTGAATGCCTTGATACGGCGTCTGAACTCGGGTTCGAGATCACCATCGGCAAACATGCGTTCATACAGAATCTTGGGGCCGACATTGGAAATTACGCAGTCGCCCATGACTTCTTCGCCGCTCTCCAGCAGGACACCTGTTGCCTTCCCGCCTTCCACGATCACCCGTTTAACGGGTGCCTCCAAGCTGATTTCTACCCCATGTGTTCGGCAAACCTTGGCCATGATGTCGGTGATCGCGCCCATCCCGCCGATGCTGTGACCCCAGGCGCCCTTTTTGCCGTTGACCTCGCCAAAAACGTGATGGAGAAGGACATAGGCACTGCCTGGCGTGTCGGGGCTGGCATAATTTCCAACCACTGCATCGAAACCGAAGGCCGCTTTAACAGCCTCGCTTTCGAACCAGCTGTCGAGGAAAGTGCGCGCGGATTTTGTAAACAATTCCAGAACATCACGCTGTTGGCTGAGACTGAGTTTCATGAGGCCGCGTCCCTGGATGACCCCGTCGATCAACGTCTTGATACCACCGCCGACATTTGGTGGCGACTTGAGCGCGAGGTCGCGCAGCACGTCAGCGACACCTTCGAGCATCTCGTAATAGGCTGGCAAAGCCCGAGCATCGCGTTCGGAAAATCGCGCGAACTCCTTTTGGGTGCGCTCGAGTCCACCACCAAGCTTAAGGAAACCGCCGTCTTCCTGCGGCAGGAAATTGGAAATCGGACGTTCGATGACCCGGTAACCATGATCTGCAAGCTTCATGTCTGAAATGACCTTCGGTTGCAAAAGACTTACCGTATAGCTTGCCACCGAGTTGCGAAAACCGGGATGGAATTCTTGCGTGACAGCGGCACCTCCAACCACGGCACGCCGCTCGACGATGCGCACCTTCAGACCCGCGCGGGCTAGGTAGAACGCACAGACAAGTCCATTATGTCCTCCACCAATGATCACGGCATCATATTTTTGGGTCATTGTCGGCTCCAGCCTGGTTGCGGGCGCTTTTCGGCCCTTGCTTCGGGAATGATCTCACGGATTCGCTTGCAGAAATTGCGAAGGCAGACTTCCTTGTCTGAAAGTGGCCCGCTGGTGAAACTGCGCGAGCCCATGCCCTGCTGCACGCGTGTAATAAGTTCGGTGTCTTCGTGATTTACCTGCCGGTTTATCCGCCAGTTGAGATAGCGCGCAGCGCGCATCTCGCGTCGGTCGTCGGGCAGGACGTAGCTTATCTCACGGATCAGGCTGGTCGTGGGGCTTATTGGCAGCCATTGCATGAAGTCGACCTGGTCGGGGTAGATGTCAAACGCTACATTGGGCCACAGCTTGAAATAGAGCCAGTGGCGTTGCCGGTTTGCCGGCAAATGTGGGACTGTTGGCAACAGCCGCTGGTACATGCGTTCCGACCAATTTTCGGATGCCCGATCGCTAAGGTCGCCCCACATGCGGTCAACATACGGTTCGGCCTCGACCCCATAGCTCTTGCCAAACAGGCGGGTGAGCCCGGGATGGGCCACGGGAATGTGGAGGCCGTCTGAATAATTGTCGCCGATATTCTTCCAGTTCACGTCCCGCGGACGCAACGTGACACGGCCTAGAGCGCGCAATTCTTCGAAGCGATAGGGTGCAACCATTTCCTCATAGGGCTGCATCATTTCAGCAACGGCTGGACCGACGTCGCGCAGGCGAACAAAGATGAAGCCTTGCCAGATTTCGATAGAAACGGGCGTTAGTCCGTGGCGCGACCTGTCAAGGTCGGGGTAGCTTGCGCTGTCGGGGACTCCACTCAGTCGTCCGTCGAGCTCGTAAGTCCATGCATGGTAGGGGCAAACCAACTTCTTGGCGCATCCGCTGCTGCCGTCCAATATACGTGAGCCACGATGACGGCAGACATTTGTGAAAGCCCTGATGACGGCGTCGTTCCCGCGCACGACAATCACGCTTTCTCCCAGATATTCAAGGCAATGCCAGTCACCTGTATTTGGCACATCGCTTGTATGGCACACTATCTGCCAGCTGGGCGCAAACACATGTTCGACTTCAGCTGCAAAAAAATCGGGATCGTCATAGGTCCAGGCAGGCAGGCTCCATCCCTCAAGAGGATCATGGTTGCTCGTTTGAGCGGCGTCGATAGACATGGTTGAATCCTTTGTTATACGAGTGTATAACAATCACATGGCCATCCGACAAGCCTTTACCCGTGAAAGTGCAGGCATGCGCCGTGATGCGCTGATTGGGGCCTGTGCGCAGTCGCTTGCGGTACATGGCGCCCAAGGTACTTCTGTGCGCGTAATTTGTACGCTTGCTGGTGTTTCACCAGGCCTCTTGCGCCATTATTTTGATGGCATTGATGCGCTAATTGGCGCCACCTATCGTGCAATGGGCAAACGGGTCGCCGAGGCACTCCAGGCGGCGGTAGATGCCGTTGCGCCATGCGATCCTCGTGGGCGCCTGCTTGCTTTCATCGCCGGCAGTTTCCGTGCTCCTGTGGCTGATCCGGAATTGCTCGCTACCTGGCTTGCTTTCTGGAGCCTTGCGCGGACCAATCCCGATATCGGCAGGATACATGACGAAATCTATGCTGATAACAGGCGTGACATGGAACATCTCATCCTGTTGTGCCCTGGTGCTCCAGCCGATCCGCGTCTCGCCGCGATCGCGTTGACTGCTCTGGTGGATGGGCTCTGGCTGGAATTGAGCCTAGGAAGCGCGCCATTCAGCGCCGATGAAGCACAAATGCTGGCGCGAAAATGGCTCGATAGTTTGCTGGCATAGTTTTGAAGGCAGCGTTAATGTTGCCTATGACCAATACTCCCATGACCTATGCGCGCTACCTCGCGCTCGATGACCTCCTTGCATGCCAAAATCCCCAGTCTGACCTAGATGACGAAATGCTTTTCATCATCATCCACCAGACCAAGGAACTGTGGTTGAAGCAGATGATCCGGGAACTGAAATTAGCGCAAGAACGCATCCAGGCCGGGGCCCTTGTTCCCGCCTATAAGGCTCTTGCGCGCGTGAGCCGTATCCAGGCGGTCATGACGCTCAGCTGGGACGTGCTTTCAACGATGACCCCTTCCGATTATACGCGATTTCGGCACGTGCTTGGACCAAGTTCGGGCTTTCAGTCCGATCAGTTCCGGACAGTCGAGTACATGCTGGGACTAAAGGACAGCATTTTTCTCAAATATCAGGATGACCGCCCTGAAGCACGAGCTGCAATGTTAGACGCGCTTAATGGGCCCAGCATTTGGGACGATACTATTCGAGCCCTGGGACGGGCTGGATTCGATTTGCCAACGGGCCTGCTGGTTCGTGACTGGGCAAAGCCGCACCAGTTCTCCACCGAAGTCGAGGCAGGATTTCTCGAAATCTACAAACAGCCCGAGCGTTACTGGGATCTTTACCAGTTGGCTGAAAAGCTGGTGGACCTCGATGACGCCATGGCAACTTGGCGACACAAACATGTCCTTACAGTGGAGCGCATCATCGGAGGAAAGCGCGGGACGGGCGGCACTGCAGGTGTCAGCTACTTGCAAGGGACAGTGACCAAACGAGCATTTCCCGAATTGTGGTCACTGCGAACTGAGCTGTGAATAGCGGGTAGCCATGTCATATCGAAGACACATGTTCTTTCTAACGGTATGATGGAAAATGGAGAGTGGGACGGACTGTTCGCAAGGCGAATGAACGCCTCCAGAAGAGGGAAAAAATATCAATGTCGATTTTCTTAGATCGCCGAGCGCTTCTCACCACAGCCGGGTTTGGGTTGGGAGGCCTGATGCTTCCCGGGGGAACTGCCATTGCGCAGGCTTTGCTCGGTCTCACAGGATTTACGCACAATGTTGCAAGCGGTGAGCCTGGTAACGATTCGGTTCTGTTGTGGACCCGTTATGTCAATCCGACTGGCGGCCCATCTAGGATGCGCGTGGAGATATCGGAGAGCAAGGACTTCGTGAAAATTGCAGGCGGTGGCCAGATGGTGACTGGTCCTTGGCGCGATCATACAGTCAAGGTTACCGTGGCTGGCCTCGCGCCAGGCAAATGGCACTGGTTTCGCTTCATTGCTCCTGACGGGAGCATCTCGCCTGTTGGGCGAACAAAAACACTCCCGGTGGGAAAGGTTTCCCAGTTCAACATCGCGATTTTTTCCTGCGCGAATCTGGGTTTTGGAGAGTTCAACGCTTATGGCCATGCGGCACAACGAAACGATATCGACATGGTCCTCCACATGGGCGACTATATATATGAATATGGACGTGGCGGATACGATGGCGGCGCGAAATTTGCTGAACGGATCTTTCCGGCCGACGAAATATTGACGCTGGCCGACTACCGGCTGCGTTATGCAAGTTATCGATCAGATCGCCAGTTGCAGGCGCTTCATGCAGCATTCCCGATGATTCCTAATACAGATGACCATGAAGGAGCCAATGACTCCTGGGAGGGAGGTGCGCAGAACAGCACGCCGGATGAGGGAGACTGGAGCGTACGTCGGAATGCCGCGATGCAGGTTTGGCGCGAATGGCTTCCGGTTGGCGAACAGCCGTGGAAATCATATGAGATAGGAGAGTTGGCGACCTATTTTCGCACCGACACACGTATGATCGCTCGCTCCAGGCCTTATGCAATTGGTGAATTGATCCGTGGCGGCGACCAGGAAAAGGCGCTTACCGAGTTTCATGACGGTGCGTGGCAGGATAGTGCAATGACCATGTTTGGCAGCGAACAGGAAAGTTGGCTTGCGCGCGGCCTCGCGCGCGACAACGCGCTTTGGAGCGTGCTGGGTTCAGGAACAAATATGGGTTATAATTACACCCCTGACGATGCAGTGACGTGGGTGCCTGCAAATTCTGCCGAGCGGACAAGGAACTACGTGCGCCAAGGTATTGCAGCAGCCAAGGCGGGGCTTCCCTATAATCTGGACAATTGGGGGGGGTATCCTGCGGCACGATCGCGGTTGCTTGGAGCCGCACAACAGGCGGATGCCAATCTGGTGGTCGTGACAGGCGACAGCCATAACGGCTGGGCATTTGACCTACCCGAAGA
>JBATDO010000328.1:0-1504 GCA_049663505.1 Sphingorhabdus sp. | reverse complement strand
GATGGGATATCCTGTGGTCGGCGAGGCCAGCGCTGCGGTTGACGTCAAGTTCATTCCGCTGGGCGCGCCGTTGTGGCTCTCGATGGACCGTGCTGAGCCAAATGGTATCTGGATTGCGCAGGATACTGGCGGCGCAATAAAGGGCCCCAACCGTGTCGACACATTCTGGGGGGCAGGTGATCGAGCTCGCGGCATTGCCGGCGGTATGTCAGCGCGCGGGGCTGCACTTGTTTTTCTGCCCAAGGTGTCGGTTGAACGGCTCGGATTGTAGGGCTGGTCATGGTGCGGCGGTTGGACATCCATGAAAAGGCACTGTGGGGGCGGGTGATTGCAACAGTGCAGCCTATGCACGCCTCCAAGCCAACGCCACAAGAAACGGCGATTATTGTACCAGTCGCCAAAGGAGCGCGGCCGCTGCTTCCGATCAAAAGCCTTCCAGTGTCCGCACTGGTTCGGCCCCCATCAGCACAGGCGACCAGGCTACACCATGAGCTGGACGGCCATTGGGATCGGAGAATCAATCGCGGCAGCATTTTGCCTGACGTGAGCGTGGACCTGCACGGCGCTGGTCTTTCAGGGGCCTATGCGCGTCTTGATGGAGCGCTTGAGCAAGCCATTGCTCAACGACTGAAGGTGTTGTTGCTGGTTACCGGAAAAATCAGGACCCATGATCGTGCAAGTGGCGAAGGAAGGGGCGCTATTGCCAGTGTCGTGCGCGACTGGCTCGCTTCCTCTCGACATGCGTCCCATATTGCAGCTGTCAGAGGCGCACACCCGCGCCATGGCGGTACAGGGGCTCTCTATATCGTATTGAAGCGCTAGTTCGCCAGTATGCGTAACGCTATCCGCCGGTAAATCTCGGTCAGTGCTTCAAGATCGGTTATTGCTACGGCTTCATCCAGCTTGTGCATCGTGGCATTACACAGGCCAAACTCAACTACCGGACAAATCTTCGTAAGGAACCGGGCATCGGACGTGCCGCCAGTTGTCGAGGTTTCTGGCGTGATCCCCAAGACCTCTTCGACCGACCGGGCAATTGCTGCTGACAACTCTCCCGGCGGCGTCAAAAAGGCTTCACCGGAGATCATCGCATGCAATGTTCCGCCTGCTCGCTCGACCAGTTCGCGCAATTTCTGAACGAGTGATTCGCCACTGTGAAGGTCGTTGAAACGTATCGAAAGCCGCGCTTCGGCTGTCTTCGGAATGACATTTGTGGCTTTGTTGCCGACCGTTATGTCTGTCATTTCGATATTGCTCGGCTGGAACCACTCGGTGCCTTTGTCGAGCGTGATCGCGTTGATTTCCGATAGAATGGCGACGAGTTTGGGGATCGGATTATCAGCCAAATGCGGATAGGCAACATGGCCCTGGGTGCCTGAAACTGTAATCCACATATTGACCGAGCCGCGTCGCCCTATCTTCATCATGTCGCCGAGTTTGTGCACGCTGGTTGGTTCACCTACCAAACAAAGGTCGGGGACAGATTTGCGAGCGAGTATGTGAT
>JBATDO010000327.1:0-13703 GCA_049663505.1 Sphingorhabdus sp. | reverse complement strand
GAATAAATAAACCAAAGCGCGCATAGTCGCGCGTCGATGCTTGTAGACAGCAGCCGCTAATTTCATGGCCAGTTGAACCAAGTAACCAGCTGCCATCCTGCTCCATTCCATAAGGCGCCCAGATCTTTTCGGACAGGTAGTCTGCCAGGGTTTTCCGTGTCGCTGAACTGACCAGCACCCCGATCAAATTGGTCTCGCCTGTCTTGTAAACCCACTTCGTGCCAGCAGGAGCTTCGCGTGACAGCTGGCGCATATAACTGACAGTTACATCCATTCCTTCTTTAGCTTTGTGATTGTTGAACAACGCAACGTCCGATTTCGGATCGGCGTAGTCTTCATTCCATTTCACTCCCGAAGTCATTGTAAGCAATTGCCGGATCGTCACGTCGTCATAGACCGATCCCTTGAGGTCTGGGATATATGCCGAAACCTTGTCTTCAATGCTCTTGATGTAACCGTCCTTGATTGCTGCGCCAACCAATGTCGAGGTGAATGACTTGGCGACCGAAAAACTCGTCCATTTTCCATCGCCGCTAAACCCGAGGCCGTATTTTTCGAGACGAATTTTCCCGTCCTGGACCACAATCAACCCTGCTGTGCGCTGCGCTTTCATATAGGCGTCAATGTCTGCGCCAATCTTCATCGGTGCACCCTTGGGCAGCGGGTATACGTCATCGCCGGCAGCAATTACATTTGCCTTGGCAAGAATGGGGATCCGGTCCATCGTCCGAAAGGCTGCATCGCGCTGTGGAATAGTCCAGAAAAGCACATTTGCGTCAGTGGGCATGCTCGATATCAATGCGCGCATGTCCTTGTCGGATGCAAACCAGCCGATCCCTGCCGCGGCCGCAAGCACGGCGACGATACCCCATATCCATGCTTTCATCTTACCCCCCCTTTTTAAACCTCTTATTTTTTTATCAGGGTCACCTGGGCGACATTGATTCCGCCTCCCCTGAACCCGCCTTCGCAGTACATCAGATAATAGCGCCACAAGCGAATGAATTTTTCATCAAATCCAGGCGGCAACCTGCCTTCCTCGACTGCGGTATCGAAGCGCAATCGCCAATGCCTCAATGTTTCGGCATAATGCTGCCCGAAGTCGAGCTGAGCGCGCCATTCAAGACCCCGCGAATCCGCAAGATCACGAAATCGTCGCTCTGACAGCAACATCCCACCTGGAAAAATATAGTGTTGGATGAAGTCGGCTCCGCGCGAATAGGCGTCAAATACATCGTCCTCAATACGGATATACTGAATCGCAGCCCTGCCGCCAGGTTTCAAGCACCGTGAAATACTGTCAAGGTAAGCTGGCCAATATTTCTGCCCAACGGCCTCAACCATTTCGACACTTGCAATGGCATCATATTGACCAACGACGTCGCGGTAATCCGTCAAGGTGATCGAAGTGTCGCCGAGACCGTTCAGCCGCTGGTCTGCAAATGCCTTCTGTTCGGGTGACAGCGTTATTCCATGGTATGTGATTCCCGGGACAGCCAATGCTGCCTCGGCAAGACCACCCCATCCACAACCGATTTCCAATAGGCGATGGTTTTCCTTCAAGTCCAATCGATCAAGGAGCGTCTGGATTTTCCGGGCCTGCGCCATTTCCAGCTTCTCGCCAGAACAAACTGGTTCATCGAATATGGCGCTCGAATATGTCATGGTTGCGTCTAGCCACGCCGTATAAAAGTCATTGCCGAGATCGTAATGGAACTCGATGTTTCGACGTGAACCACTCTTGCTGTTGCGCCGGAAAAAATGGCTGACGCGTCCTAGTAGTCCAACAACGCCTGAAGGCCTCCCAACAGAACCAAGCGACAAGCGATTGCGCATAAACAGATCAAACAGCTGAACCGGGTCGGGACTATCCCACTCGCCCATCGCCCATGCTTCATACCACCCTGCAGACCCGCCACGAACAAGCCGTAACAACGCTGTCCAGTCTTGCAAGTTTACTACAGCGGTAGGACCCTGTCCCCTTCCCCCTAGCGTCCGTCGACTGCCGTCAGGGACAGTTCCCTCGATCGTGCCAAATTCCAACCCTCGGTCAATTCGGTCGAGCACCGCGTGGACGCTCGACGCAAAAAAGCTCCCGCTCCCCGTAAAAAACGTAGATTTGCGGGTAAGATGGCGACCTCTTGCTTCGTTCGGGGCGTTCATTGCGATATTATGCTCTTGCCCCTAAGGCATTGCAATTGCCGCCGTAACGGCAACCGAGTTTCTGGTTACTTCTTGCGCAGCTCGTCGCGGATTTCGGTGAGCAGGTCAACATCAGACGGACCTGCAACAGGGGGTGGCATTGCTTTGTTCGCCTGACGAACGATAAGGAATATGACGAACGCCAGGATCAAGAAATTGATAAAGGCCGTAACAAAGCTGCCCCAAGCAAGAATGTTTGCTCCAGCTGCCTTTGCCTCGAGCAACGACATGTCCGCGGCAACCTTGCCTGCCCCGCCTAACACGACATACTTGCTACTAAAATCCACGCCGCCACCCGTGATCAAGGAAATGAGTGGCATAATCAGGTCATCGGTCAACGATGACACGATCTTGCCAAATGCAGCCCCGATGATCACGCCAACTGCGAGATCAAGCACATTCCCGCGGGCAATAAACGCCTTGAATTCACTCAACATAACATTCTCCCTCTTTTGAGACCATTGAATATATGACATAATTTCCTGGAAATCGATAGCAATGATTGAACATTGGCGCGACGCGCCTTATGTGCGTAATACACGAACAAGCTTTTGGGGAAGGAGCCCTTTTCATGCGATCCGATTTTACAAAATTCTTGATTGTGCCGGTTGCGGCTGTCGGCTTGGCAGGATGCGGCATCAACAGTGTTCCAACGGCTGAGGAAGCCGCAAAAGCAAAATGGGCTGATGTCGAAAACGCCTATCAGCGCCGCGCTGACCTGATCCCGAACCTAGTGGAGACAGTAAAAGGCGCAGCAGCCTCTGAGACGACAATTTTAACGCAGGTAACCCAAGCACGAGCAAACGCAACTGCGATCAACATCACGACCGATGATCTTTCGGATCCGGCGACCTTTGAAAAGTTTAATGCAGCACAAAACCAACTGACCCAGGCATTGGGTCAACTTCGCACCGTTGTGGAGGCCTATCCGACTCTTCAGAGCCAAGCGCGTTATGGGGAATTGATGACCCAGCTCGAAGGTACAGAGAACAGGATTAACGTTGCTCGCCGCGACTATAACGAAGCGGTACGCCAGTATAATACGACGATCCGTACCTTCCCGGACATCATCGGTGCCAAGATCATCCACGGGGCCAAGCCAATGGTACCCTTCAAGGCAACGACCGAGGGCGCCCAAGAAGCGCCCAAAATCGACATGACGCCAAAAAGTTGATTTCTTCGCTCTCGCCAAAGGCGTATGTGATGCACAAGTTTCTTGCTACAATTTTGGTCGCGATTGCTTTCACAGCAGGGCTTCCAGCAAATGCACAAACATTTCCAAAGTTGACAGGTCGGGTTGTTGATCAGGCAGACCTGCTCGACCCTGTGCAGGAAGCAGCACTCGCTTCCAAGCTGGAGACGCTCGAAAAAAAGTCACAGCGACAGTTTGTGGTGGCTACGATTACCGACCTGCAGGGATATGATATCTCCGATTACGGTTATCAATTGGGCCGCAACTGGGGAATAGGTGACAAACAGCGTAATGACGGAATTCTATTGCTGGTTGCACCAAATGATCGAAAAGTGCGCATCGAGGTCGGTTATGGGTTAGAAGGCATCATGACTGATGCGCTGTCGCACCGCATCGTTCAAGACCGAATATTGCCATCCTTCCGGTCGGGTGACTATCCCGGCGGTATCAGCGCTGGTGTCGATAGCGTCATCACACAGTTGCAGTTGCCTCCAGAAGAAGCCGCCAAAATCGCTGCATCTGCTGCACAGAAGAGCAAAAGCAACAGCGGCGACGGGGAATTGGCAATGGTTTTGTTCTGGCTTTTCATATTCTTCGTCTTCATTCTTCCGATCATCCTGTCTGTTGCTCGAGGCGGCAAGAAGTACCGGCAAAGCGGTTATGGGGGGCCTGTGATCATATGGGGTGGAGGCAATGATTGGGGTGGCCGGTCTAGCGGCTCTTCTTGGGGTGGCGGTGGTTTTGGCGGCTTTTCAGGCGGTGGAGGAAGCTTTGGCGGCGGCGGCGCTTCAGGTGGTTGGTAGGACACAGCAACAATGACCTTACACAAAGTCAACCATGTAACCGAAGCGGACCACAAGCTCGTAACTGACGCAGTTGGCGCAGCAGAACGGCACAGTAGCGGCGAAATCGCCACGATCGTCACTGACCTGTCGGATCACTATAACGACATAGCTATTGGCTGGGCATCTGCCATTGCATTCCTCACACTCTCGGCAGTAGCGTTGTTTCCTGCATTTTTCCTCGAAACGCTCAATCGGCTCCTGGGTGGTTGGGAGCATGAATATACAACGGGCGAATATCTCGCACTCTTGTTCGCCCTTATGGGCTTGAAATGGGTAGTAGCTTGGCTTCTCATGCAATGGATGCCGCTGCGGCTGGCATTGACGCCCAAGCACATCAAGATCGCACGAGTAAAAGCACGTGCATTGAGCATGTTCAGGGTCTGCACCGAATCTAAGACAATCGGGCAGACTGGGATATTGTTATATCTTTCAATGAGAGAGCACCGCGCAGAAATCATTGCCGATGCGGCAATTGCGGCAAAAGTCGACCCCGCCATATGGGGCGATGCAATGGTCGCCTTGCTCGACCTTGTAAAGTCGGGCAAACCCGGCGAAGGCATGGCAGCGGCGGTTGGTCGCATGGGGGTCGTGCTGGCGGAGCATTTTCCAAAGGGCAGTGAAAACCCGAACGAACTATCTGACCGCCTGATCGAACTATAGCTGATCGACAAAGGCGGGGAGTTGGCATCATGGGTGACGAAGAGATCATGTGGGCGGGCAATTTCGTGACCACCAAGCGCCGAGGTAAATGGGAATATGTCTCACGAAGCCGAGGTATCCGCGCAGCGGTGATATTGGCGATAGAAGATGGCAAGGTTTTGTTGGTCGAACAGTATCGTGTTCCCTTGGGCTGCAATTGCATCGAGCTACCTGCAGGCTTGATTGGTGACCATGACCCAGGAGAAGATCCACTTCACTCTGCTGCGCGCGAACTGGAGGAAGAGACCGGCTACCGCGCTGCGAGACTGGACGATCTTGGAACATTTTTTTCGTCTCCAGGATTACTTAGCGAAAGCTTTAACCTGGTGCAGGCACACGATCTTTTAAAAGTCGGCGAAGGCGGCGGTGTCGACGGGGAAGACATTATTGTGCACCGCGTCGATCTCGCGCAGCTAGCTCAGTTCGTTTCCTCCAAGCGGAGTGAAGGCTGTGCCGTAGATGCCAAATTGCTGATGCTGCCCAACATGATCAATTTTATTGGCTGAGGTCTTAACTGCCCGGGTGCGGGTCGGACTTGAATAACAATCCGTGATTCCATCAAATATCGAGGATTGACCATTGAACCGATATTTGGCTCATCAGGCGCATGGAGTTACCACCTCCAACGATGGACAACGTCAACCTTTAAAACAGTGTCACCTCTCTGGCCGCCGGTGCCAACAGTCTTATATTATGGTGCACAGCTGCGAGGACGATATTCTGAGAGATGCAAATTCCATACTCAGTGCCGGCCAATGATCGATTGGGAGCGGGTCAAGCAAAAAGGCAAAAAGCTTCGGTTTGTGACAACCAAACTCGACACAGATCAGCGAAAATTATCTGCATAGGCCTGCAATTTGAGCGTGTGGGGAGCAGCCGGAATGATCGTTGCCACAATTTTCTTTTTGGCAGCGTAGGCTTTTGCTGCTTGCAGGGAAGGAAAGTTCAGTTGCACCTGAGCTTGCGTGTCACCCGAGCCGGCCCATCCCATCAAGGGATCCGGGCGACGCGGCTCAGACGGCTCAAACTCAAGCACCCATTCATCGGTACGCGCCCGCCCTGATTGCATGGCATTTTTCTGACGCTGGAATATTCGGGCGGTCATTGTGTTTCCTAAAGGCTGGTTCCGTCCGCATTGCATCAACAGATAGAGATTCGTCAAGCACCGCGCGCCTGAGCCTTTTTCGTCTTCAAGCTGGCAACGCTCTCCCATGGTGCATCAGGCCAAGAATGTTTGGGATAGCGCCCCCGCATTTCCTTTGCAACATCGTGCCAGCTGCCTCGCCAGAATGCAGGAAGGTTTCGGGTTGTCTGGATTGGACGTCCGGCAGGTGAAGTTAGGCTCAAAACCAGCGGGATACGCTCACAACCCACGCAGGGATGCGTATCGAGACCAAAGAGGGCCTGGACACGAAGCACGACAGTTGGTCCAGCTTCTGCCAAATAATCGATCGAATGGATGGTCCCGGCTGGACTTGTGAAATTGGCAGGTGCGACCTGGTCGACGCGTTGTTGTCCGTCCCAAAGAAGAAGGCTCTCCATGGTTTCGTAAAGTTTTCTCTGGGGCAGGTCTCGCAATCTGGTGATACCCACGAGAAGAGGCCGCAGCCAGTCGGAAAGCGTGTCCAGCAACGCCGCATCCGACAACGTGTCAATGCCAGCATAGGCTGCCCGGTTGCGGAGCGCGACGGCGATTTCGGACCATGGCAAGCTGCCTAAGCCGACCTCGCGCACGGCATTCAACAAAACAGAAGCCACGGTAGCAGGATCCGATTCTGCGGCATTTCCCTGCGCTAAAATTATCGCTCCCAACCGTCGGATCTGACGCGTGTTGATACGGTCTGTGGCCTTGTCGTATCGGATCTCTGTGGAGATGGTTATCTCGCTGCCAAACTGGCTTAGCACTTCAGATTCAGACAGGACCGCCGCTGAGAGAATTCGTGCTTCGGAAGCAACTGCTTGCATGTCCGCGACAGCCAGCCAACCAGACGATACCAGCGGCGAATTCGGATCAAGCCTCAATCCTCTTCCTTGTACGCTCAGCCATTTTTCGCCTTTCCCATCACGGCGTTTTGCGACCCAGCCAGGATATGCAACCGCAATAAGCGCCCCGATCGACAGCGTATCACCGCCTTCACTTCGCGTTGCAAACTGCGCGATCCGCCTGGCAAGCGATCTCGCGGCAGCGGCTCTGCCATCCTTTTCGCGTGAAAATCTCTCAAAGCGCGCCTCGATATCCTCACCGTGTCCACCCAACCCGCGTTCCTGGAGCAACAAGGCCAGCGTTGCTCCCTGTTCAGCTTGCCCGCTTCTCGCTGCAACTGCGACCATGTGTGCAAGTCGTGGCGGCAACGGCAAGGCAGCAATACTGCTTCCATGTGACGTGATATGCCCATCTTCCTCGATTGCTCCTATGCCTATCAAGGTCGCACGCGCCTCGTTGAGCGCGGCCTTTGGTGGTGCATCCAGCCACCGCAGAGCAGCTGGGTTAGGCTCCCCCCACGAGGCGCAGTCGAGCACCAAGGAGGACAAGTCGCTTTCAAGAATTTCAGGTGGATCAAAGGGCGGCAAACCACCATTCCCTGCTTCCTCCCATAGCCGGTATGCGATGCCTGGACCTTGGCGCGCGGCACGACCGGCACGCTGGGTAACTGCAGAAAGGCTTGCACGTTCGGTGACAAGTCGGGTTAATCCGGCAGCTTGGTCAAAGCGAGCACGACGAGCCAGTCCGCTGTCGACTACAACGCGCACACCCTCGATGGTGAGGCTCGTCTCAGCAATATTGGTTGCAAGGATGACTTTCCTTTGTCCCAAGTCATCGGGCTTGATTGCCCGGCGCTGCGCGACAGGGTCAACCATCCCATGCAATTTGTGCACTCGAATTTCGTCAGACAGAGTGCTTAGCTGATCTGCAGCCCGCTCGATTTCACGAACGCCAGGCAAGAAGACCAATATGTCCCCTTGCTGCTCCGTCAATGCCAACCGAACGGCCCGACCAATATCAACCTCAATTGGTTGCTCGGCTCTCCTTCCGATGTAACGCAACTCAAGGGGCCAACTTCTGCCCTGGCTCTCGATCAGTTGCGCATTTCCCATCAAACCTGCAATGCGCGCACCATCGAGCGTTGCCGACATTGCAAGCAGTCGTAAATCGGGGCGAAATGCATCCTGAGTATCCAACGCCAATGCCAAACCAAAGTCGCTGTCAATGCTGCGTTCGTGTACCTCATCAAAAACTATTGCAGAGACCCCGGCAAGCTCGGGATCGGCGATGATGCGGTTGCGAAATATACCTTCGGTGAGCACGAGAATGCGTGTCTTGGTTGAACGCTTGCTATCCATACGGGTCGCGTAGCCTACCGTTTGCCCGACGCTCTCGCCAATCAGCTCGGCAATGCGTTCAGCCGCCATGCGCGCTGCCAACCGCCTGGGTGAAAGCAGCAAAATCTCACCCTGGCACCATTCTTCTGCCAACAGTGCGGGCGCCACCATCGTTGTTTTTCCAGCGCCTGGCGGCGCGAGCAGCACCGCATTGGATGCCACTCGCAATGTTGCGAGAAGCTCCGGAAGTACTGCATGAATAGGCAATATGTCTGTCACAGGCTAAAGCCTAACGGTTGTATCGGCATATTCCAAGTTTGGTGCACGTGCCCAGAAAGCGTATTTGATCTCGGCGGCTAGACGGGTTTGTGGTTCGTTCATATTTTCAGACATGCACAGGGGAATGAGCCCCCTCCTCGACGATCGTGATGCAACTGTCGACCGACCTGCTTAGTAGGCGCGTGCTACAGCGAATTCCACTGCCTCGCTAAGCGCAGCTTTTGCCTCTCCGCTCGGGAAATGGGCAATGGCGTCAATAGCCCGCTGGCCATAGTGCCGAGCGCGATCGATCGTATCATCAATAGCATTGTGCTGGTGCAGCAGCGAGATTGCATGAGCGAGATCTTCGTTGGAGACACGGTTACCAATCATTGCTTCATGCCAGAACCGCTTTTCCTCGGCGGTTCCTCGGCTATGTGCAAGGATGACCGGCAAGGTCACCTTTCCGTCGCGGAAATCGTCACCGCAGTCCTTACCCATCGTTGCGCCGTCGGATACATAATCGATAGCATCGTCGACGAGCTGAAAAGCAATGCCGAGATTTCGGCCATAAGAATCTAGTGCCATTTCGTGCGTTTCACCGCTCTCGGCAACGACCGCGGCAATTCGGCAGGCGGCAGCGAACAATGCTGCTGTTTTCGAGCCAATGATATCAAGATATTTTTCTTCGCTGGTCGCGATCTGTCGTTGAGCTGTTAACTGGTTCACCTCGCCCTCCGCTATCACTGCGGAAGCATGAGACAAAATCTTGAGCACCTTTAAGGAACCGTCTTCCACCATCAATTCAAATGAGCGGCTGAACAGGAAGTCGCCGACCAGAACGGCTGCGGGGTTACCGAATATGAGGTTCGCTGCAGTCTTCCCGCGGCGCATGTCGCTGCCGTCTACAACATCGTCATGTAACAGAGTTGCAGTGTGAATGAACTCAACTGCTGCCGCCAGCTTATGATGTCGGTCACCTGGGTAATCAAGTAATCTGGCGCATGCCAATGTCAGCATTGGCCGCATTCGTTTGCCTCCGCCTGCAATCAAATGCCCGGCCAGTTCTGGAATCAAAGGAATTTCTGACTGCATTCGGTCGAGAATGACCGCATTCACACGGTTCATTTCAGGTGCGACCAACTTGAGCATCGGCTCCAGCGAGGGTTGGCTTGCGCCCTTGATATGATGAATAGTAGCAGTCATTTGCGAACTGCCCTGCCAACCACTTGGCATCATGGCAAGTGCAAAAGGTGGAAAAGCCCTTGTCCAAGTTGAGCGAAGGCGGCACAGAGTGAGGCATGAGCGACGACAATATCCTGGCAGGCTTCCGCGACAGTATCGACAATATCGATGCGGCATTGGTGTTCATGTTGGCAGAACGGTTTAAAATCACGCAAGCGGTAGGAGAATATAAAGTCAGGACGGCGTTACCGCCTGCTGATCCTGCCCGTGAAGAACGACAGATCGAGCGATTGCGCCAATTGGCCCGCGATGCGAAGCTGGATCCGGATTTCACCGAAAAATTCCTGCGGTTCATAATCGATGAGGTCATACGTCATCATCAGCAAATCAGGGATTCCAGTTGAGGAGAAGGGTCACCGGATTTCCCGACTGTTTCCAGCAAAAAGTCGCTTTTGCTTCTTCCCAAATTAGGTAGCTGCGAGCGGCAATCTCAGCCGAACCAGCAGACCACCGAGATCTTCGCTTTCTTCCAAACTTACTGTCCCTTCGTAGATCTCGGCAACGTCACGCACAATGGCAAGACCTAAACCTGTCCCGGGCTTGCCCGTGTCGAGCCTGGCGCCCCGGTCGAATATTCGTTCTCTTTCCGCTTCAGGAATACCTTGGCCATCGTCTTCGACAAGCATCTCCACAAAAGACCCTGCTCGCTCAACGGTTACAAACACGCTTCCGCCGCCATATTTGGCGGCGTTTTCTATGAGGTTTCCCAGCATTTCATCGAGATCCTGGCGTTCGACCCGAGCGGCTAGTTGCTTGTCACCGGCCATGTCGAGCCGGACATGGGAATATAGCCGGCTAACGGCTCGTTCCACCGATTCGAGGCTATCCCACACAATCGCCCGACTGTGGCTATGGCCGCGCCGACCAACGGCGCGCGCGCGCGCGAGGTGATGGTCGACCTGCCTGCGCATCGTCGTCGCTTCGCGGATCACAGTCTCCGACAAGTCTGGCGCCCTCGCCGTTGCGCTATTCATGATGACAGTGAGCGGCGTTTTTAGGGCATGCGCCAGATTTCCAGCATGCCGACGAGATTCCTCTGCCTGCTTCTCATTGTGGTCAAGCAAGGCATTGAGTTCATTGACCATCGGCATGACCTCATCTGGCAAGGCAGCTGTCACTCGGCTCTCTCGACCACTGCGCATCTCGGCTATTGCCTTACGAACGGCTCGAAGAGGCCAGAGCCCGTAAAAGGTCTGGAGGGCGGCTAATATGATCATTCCTAGCGCCAACAGCAGGAAGCTCGTTACCAAAACCGAGCGCAATTCCTGGATCTGGCCATCGAGGCTGTCACGGCTTTGCGCCACCATGAATGTCCAGGGAATATCAGAATCCGGAAGCTTGATCGAGCGCTCCGCGATTCGCAGCGGCTCGCCTAAAAATTCATTGCTATTGCGAAAATGAACCACTTGATCCTTGTGGTCTGGCACGGCCTTCAATTCACGATCCCACAACGATCGAGAAGGGAATGGAGTCGCTCCCCTGCCCGTGATTTGCCAATATAACCCGCTATTTGGCTCCAGGAAGCGTTGATCACCCAGTGGCCGGTTCATCCGGACCTCGCCATCCGGGCCAATTTCTGCCGATGCGATCATCGCAGTCAGCACATATTCCAGCTGGTTGTCAAAATTGCGTTCGACCGAGTTTGTCAATACGCGGTCGAGCGCCAATCCGCCGCCAATCAGCAAAACTGCAATCCAGATTGCCGCAGTAATGATCATGCGCCGGCTAAGCGAGCCGGTACCTTGAAGCTGGCTCCACCATTTCGGCGCTGATTGCGCCGCTTCGATGGCAGACTGCGTGTTCAGCTTATCGGTTCCTCAAGGCTGTAACCAAGTCCGCGGATTGTCGAGATGACTTCTTGACCCAGCTTCTTGCGAATTCTGGTCACGAACACCTCTATCGTGTTGGAGTCCCGGTCGAAATCCTGGTCATAAATGTGTTCAATCAACTCAGTTCTTGAAACGACCTTGCCCTTGTGATGCATCAAATAGGATAGGAGTTTATACTCCTGCGCGGTCAGCTTGACGGGCTGGCCGCCTAGGGTCACGCGCCCGGAGCGCGTATCCAGACGCACCTCTCCAACTGTCAATTCTGAAGATGCATTACCAGAGGCCCGGCGAATCAAGGCGCGCAAACGGGCTATCAGCTCTTCCGTCTGGAATGGCTTGGCAAGGTAGTCATCGGCCCCTGCATCAAGCCCTGCTACCTTGTCAGACCAGCTGTCACGCGCAGTTAAGACTAGCACAGGAAATTTGCGCCCCTCCTTGCGCCAGCGATCAAGTACGGTGAGGCCATCGATCTCAGGCAAACCTAAGTCGAGGATGACGGCGTCATAATTTTCGGTAGATCCCATGTAATGGCCGTCTTCTCCATCAACAGAGAGATCAACAGCATAGCCTGCGCCTTCAAGTGTCGATTTCAACTGCTGGCCAAGTGTAGGTTCGTCTTCAACGATCAGGATGCGCATGCTGTCCCCTTTGAGTGCGTGAATTCATTTCGGGATTTGGCTAGCAGATTAGCGGCTCACCGCAAAATCCTATCAGCGTTGGCGCAACACGTTCCCGGTCCGACCGTCGACATCGACAAATATCACCCGATCTCGGTCGATAAACTTGAGACGATACACCTGGGCGGTCGGGTCATATTCAGGTCCGAGATATTGCATGCCTCGCATCCTCGGGACCACTGAGCCCTCAATTTGCCGAAGCGACTTCACTTTGCCGTTTCGCCAATCTTCACGAGCATCGTCTTGTTCGCCCCGCCGTGCGTCAGCAGGATAGGAAATCATCATCGCGGCCAGCATCAGCGCGGAAAATATAGAAGACCTGTTCAACATTGCGTTCTATTATCTCCAATGCATTGAACCTGAAGTGAATGGCCCATCAACTTATTGGACAATATATAATCCGGAATACTGTGCTCACTTTGTCATTTCGAACGAAAATGAAAGCGTCGAGGAAATGTTGATTTCTCCAGGGGCAATGGGTGTGCTTTTCGATTCTGCCCTGGGGGCAGCTGCGACGACGTCCATTGCATATGGCATAGGGTAATTACCTCCACCCTCTTCAACCCTTATCACGCGAACATCAGCATAGCCGGCCTTTTTGGCAAATGATCGGGCACGATCGGCAGCAACTTTCCAAGCCTTGTCCCGAGCCGCGTCAAGCAAGGGCTTGTCATTGTCCATTGCAAAAGATGGACCATTGAAATTGGTAGCACCGTCACTTGCCAATTCATCGAGAAATTCTCCCAATCTCTTGAGATCGCGTAACTTCACGTTGACCATATTTGAGGCTTGGTAGCCCTTGAAAACTGGGCCTCCATCCGCGTAATCAAAGTTCTGACTCAAGTTGATTTGCGTCGTTTGGATATCCTTTTCTGCGATGCCAAGTTTCTTCAACCTGACAATCACGGCAGCCATTTGGGCATTATTTTGACGGATCGCCTCGTTGGCAGTGGGCGCCATGGTCTGCACACCTGTACTGAAATTGGCAATATCCGGCTTTGCCGCAACAAATTCCGTTACTGTCAGGTCAATCACCGGATTATTCGCCTGTATTGTCACTTCTGTAGCCATAGCCGCTCCTGCTGCTCCGATCGACGCCGTCCCCAAGACAGCGGCTGCAAAAAAATGACGCATCGTTTAGCTCCTGTTGTTCAAATCGCTGTCCTGCGCGCCCAATCGATATAGGCGAGACGCAGCGCAGTGGTAAGTGGACCGACTAGTCCTTTGCCGATGACCGCAATATTAATACGAACCACAGGCATGACAAATCCCGATGCCGACGAAACAAATGCCTCTGCTGCTTGCTCAGCTTCTGCAACAGTAAATGGCCTTTCTTCAATTTCCAGGTCAAGCAACGGCAGAATTGCAGCGCGAGTAATGCCGTGCAAAATATCGCGGTTGAGGGGATGGGTAACCAGGACCCCATGTTGGGTGA
>JBATDO010000326.1:0-2408 GCA_049663505.1 Sphingorhabdus sp. | reverse complement strand
AATCGTGCAGAGTTTTTCGACCTGGTGTGGGGCGCGCAAAGAGCCGGCCTCATCTATGTCGCGATCAGTAGCCGTCTTACTGCTTCGGAAATCGACTATATCCTGAACGACAGTGGTTCAAAGGTGCTCTTTGCCTCGCCCTATCTTGGTGCAACGCTTGACGAACTGCAAAGCCCGGTTTCGCGTTACCTGTTGGGTGGCAAGCACGCCGGCTGGACCTCTTACGAAGATTCTCTTGCCGGCATGCCCGAGACCCCTGTTGCTGACCAGCGGGCAGGCACCGATATGCTTTACAGTTCCGGGACAACCGGTCAGCCAAAGGGCGTGCGCTTTCCGTTGCCGGAGGATCCCGATATCGCTTCGCCCAATGCCTTGTCGGCGCTGGCTGCGATGGCGTTCAAGTTTTCAGACAACAGTATCTACCTGTCGCCGGCCCCTCTCTATCATGCAGCACCCCTGCGCTGGTGTATTGCTGTGCACCGCCTGGGTGGCACGGTCGTGGTGATGGAAAAATTCGATCCCGAAGGAGCGCTTGCAGCGATCGAGAAATACAAAGTCACTGCAAGCCAGTGGGTTCCTACACATTTTGCCCGGATGCTCAAATTGCCGGAGGAAGTCCGCCGGAAATATGACGTCTCCACGCTCGAGACTGCTGTCCATGCAGCCGCTCCCTGCCCGATACCGATCAAGGAAGCGATGATTGAGTGGTGGGGGCCGGTGTTGCGCGAATATTATGCTGGCACCGAGGGGCAGGGAATCACTTTCATTTCGAGCGAAGAATGGTTGACGCACAAGGGTTCGGTCGGCCGGCCGCTCAACGCCATCATGCATGTCTGCGATGAAAATGGCGATGACGTGCCCGTCGGTGAGGAAGGCACGGTGTTCTTCGAAAGCGAGGCAACCTTCAGCTATCACAATGATCCGGAAAAGACGAAAAGTGCAACCAACAAACATGGCTGGACAACTTTGGGCGATGTCGGGCGACTTGACGAGGAAGGCTATCTTTACCTGACGGATCGCAAGAGCTTCATGATCATTTCAGGCGGTGTGAACATCTATCCGCAGGAAATCGAGAACCATCTGGTGACCCACCCCAAGGTCCAGGACGTGGCGGTCATTGGCGGACCGCATGACGAGATGGGCGAGGAAGTCATTGCAATTGTCCAGCCGATTGACATGGCAGATGCGAACGATGCCTTGCGCGATGAGCTCACAGCATATGCGAGGCAGAAGCTTTCAGGCATCAAGATCCCGCGTCGCATCGATTTCAGGCAGGAGCTGCCCCGGGCTGATACGGGAAAACTCTACAAGCGCCTGCTTCGAGATGAATATTGGGCAAAGAAGGATTAATCTATGTCAGCCAAGCCCAGAATTGCGCCTGAACTTGCTGCAACGATTGTTGACCCGGTCGCATATGGCCAATGGCGGCCGCTCCTGGATGCCTTTGCAACGCTGCGACGTGACAACCCGGTCGCGCTGGCAGAAATTCCAGGATATCGTCCATTTTGGGTGATCACCCGGCACGCCGACATCTTGAGGATCAGCAAGGACAACGCCACATTTCTCAATAACCCGGCAAGCGTCGTGCTGGCGCCTGTGATGGCCGAGATGTTTGTCAGCCACTTGATGAATGGCAGCCCGCACCTGGTCAAGTCGCTCGTCCAGATGGACGCGCCCGAGCATCCCAAATATCGCCGGCTGACGCAGGACTGGTTCATGCCTGCCAATCTGAAGACCATCGAGGGGAATATCCGAACGATTGCCAAGAGTGCGGTGGACAAGATGCTCGCAACCGGCGGTGAATGCGATTTCGCACGAGATGTGGCGGCAAATTACCCGTTACACGTCGTGATGGAATTGCTCGGAGTACCCGAAAGCGACGAACTGCTCATGTTGCGGTTGACGCAGGAACTCTTTGGTGGGCAGGATCCCGATCTCAATCGAATGCGTGCTGCCAATATTTCGCCGCAGGAAGCGACCGAACTGATGGCGCAAACCGTGGCAGACTTTAATGCCTATTTCGAGGCAATGGCGAAGGACCGGCGCGCAAACCCGCGCGAAGACCTCGCCACCATCATTGCCAATGGACTGATTGATGGTGCGCCGATCCCTGATTATGAAAGTGCAGGCTATTATACAATTGTCGCGACCGCCGGCCATGACACCACCTCTGCATCGACCGCAGGCGCAATGTGGGCGCTGGCACAGGACGCCGAGCAGTTTGCGCGGGTGAAGGCCGATCGAACATTGCTCGGCGGTCTGATCGAGGAAGCTATTCGGTGGACGACGCCCGTGCAGCATTTCATGCGCACCGTTGCCAGCGATACCGAAATAGCAGGCGTGCAGATGAAGGCGGGAGATTGGCTGATGCTATGCTATATCTCGGGCAATTATGATGAGTCGGTGTT
>JBATDO010000325.1:0-4296 GCA_049663505.1 Sphingorhabdus sp. | reverse complement strand
GCGCCCGCGCGATAATCCCAATCACCAAAAAGTGGCCCCTCGGCGCCGAGCGCGGCCCGCAAAGTCTTTGTGTTGGTTTCATATTCGCGTGGTCCGCATGTTATACAACGCCACCGATAAGCGATCGGCTTGCCGTAATTTACTGCAATCTGCGGAAATACGGCCACCAGCTTGTTGTAGACATCATTATACACCGCTGAAGTCGTTGCATTGAGCGGATAATAGAGCGGCAATGTCGAGTTGTTGCCAGAATACTGGTTGTTCGAAAAGCGCTTGGCCGAATCTGCGTCTGATCCCGTGACCTCGGCAAAAAACTGGTGGTCACCGGCTTTGACGGTCGCACGTCCATAATAGGTCAGCGTGTTGAGGGGCTGCTGAAGCACGGCTGCACGGCCGGTATCCCATGCACATGCAAAGCGCGCCGAAGCGATCGCCCAAAGTTGTTCATCATAGGCCATTCCTCCCTCGACTGAATCGCAGCCAGCGCCGCCTGGCAAATCGAGAATATTGATCCCGCCGGTCGCAGGCACTGTCGCGCCTGCCTCAAGCAAGGTCACGCCGCTCAACAATGATCCCGTTGGGGCAAAGATCGCATTGGCCGCGATCGGGAAGGCCGTTGCGATTGGCGTACCGCGGGTATCAACCGACAAGCCCCGATTGGGTTGATTGCCGTTTACGAAAGATCGGTTAGAGCCATTGAGCACATTGTTCACGCTCCGGCTCACCGCACCCATGATATTGAAGCCCTGCTCGTCCAGGTCACCGTAACCACCGGTGGCTGACAGGCGGTAGATCGTTCCGCCTCCAGCCTCTGTCACGTCCGTAAAGGCATTGAGCGCCAGGCCCTGGAAATTGGACTTGGTGATGAAATTGATCACACCGCCAATGGCATCAGTTCCGTATATGGCAGAAGCACCATCTTTCAGCACTTCGACGCGCTCAAGTGCGGCCATAGGGATCTGGTTCACATCGACCGCAGAGCCTGTAAGGCCGTGGGCTGCAACGCGCCTGCCATTGAGAAGGACAAGTGTTGAAGCCGAGCCCTGCCCCCTGAGATTAGCCGCCGAAAGTCCATTGGTTCCACGCTGAGCGCCCGTTGTCACGTCAGCATTGGATGCCAGATTGTCCGCCCCGTTGCCGTTCGAGGATAGATATGAAATCAACTGCTCTGGACTATTGATCCCTTCACGCGAGAGATCGTCGGTTGTGATCACCTGGAGCGGCAGCGCGCTGTCGTTCGGATCACGCTTGATCCGTGATCCCGTGACGATGATAGCAGTGCCTTCATCACTCGCCGTGTCCACAGCAGACTGCGGCGCGGGTGCGTCCTGCGCAAATGCAGGCGCGGTCAGGCACGTTGCCAACAGCAACAATAGAGTGTTCCTGGATTTCATAATTACCCCCTTTTGGAATTGAACTCATGCGCGTTTTTTGGCTGAGTCTTGTTATGAAAAGAGGCTATGCGTGCGGTTCCACCAATGCAATGACCAATTGCAGCTTAGATCCGTGTAATTTTGTTTCGTTTCCTTTTGGCAACAGTCATTTGTCTACTCGCGGGGTTGAAAAAGAGTTCAACAGGGCGCAATGATGCATTCATGCTTTCGCAGAAAACCCGCTATGCCATTCGCGCGATGCAGCATTTGTCGGACCATTATGGTCAAGGCCCGGTGCAATTGGCCGACATTGCAGAAGCACAGAAAATCCCGCCGAAATTTTTGACAGTGATATTGTCAGAATTGTCGCGCTCGGGGCTGATTGCGTCGCAAAGAGGCAAGGACGGCGGGTATTGGCTCGGTGTACCTCCGATTGACATCAGCTACGGCGATCTGATTCGTATCATGCGGGGCTCCCTTGCGCTTGTTCCTTGTGCGAGCCGTTATGCCCATGAACGATGCAAGAACTGCGTCGAGGAAGAAAATTGTCGCACCCGGGCATTGATGCTCCAGGTCCGTGACAAGACAGCTGATTTGCTCGACTCGATCACGTTATCCGACAGCGTCGACGCCGATGCACTTCTCCAGGCCGCCGAATAACAACATTCGGCATAAAACCGGACGGCGCGCAAACAGAACCTTTCGGCTCTGAAAGGAAAATCACGCATCGAATCTAATTGTCAATCAAATCAGTTGAGTTTATCGCCCTCGGAGCAGAGGGGACTACATGGGGTAGCCCTCCAAATCGAGGTGCTTATGACGGACACACAGAATGAGCGGAACGCTGGAGCTGTCGAGACGACTTTTCCAGAACCGATCCGTGCAGTGCTCGATGCACTTGCAAAACTGCGATACGGCGCAATCCAGTTGACCGTCCACGAAGGAAAGCTCGTCCAGGTCGACGTTACGGAGCGCCAACGCTTCACCAAATAGTGCCTTTCCCGCTTGATACCTGGAAGCAGACCGGACGACCGGATGCATCTGTTTTTATGAAAGAAAACACATGCAATTTCGTCCAACCGGGCCTGCATTGGCCCTCGCCACCCTTTTGTCACTCCCTGTTCCGGCATATGCCGTTTCGTCGACCGACGTCGCTCTTGACCAACAAGGGACTTCTGTTGGCACAGGCGCCGGCGATGCAAGTGAAGAGATAATTGTCACGGCGCGGCGTCGCAACGAAACGTCACAGGAAGTTCCACTCGCGATATCGGTGATCGGCGGCGAGCACATCGACAACACGGGCGCATTCAATGTCGGTCGTCTCACGCAGCTGACGCCTGCACTCACCTTTTATTCCTCCAATCCGCGCAACAGCGCCGCCAATATCCGGGGACTTGGCGCTCCCTTTGGGCTTACGAATGACGGCATTGAACAAGGCGTCGGTATCTACGTGGACGATGTCTATTATTCGCGTGCGGCATCATCGACATTCGACTTCCTCGATGTTGCGCAGGTCGAGGTGTTACGCGGCCCCCAGGGGACTCTATATGGCAAGAATACCACGGCGGGCGCCATCAACATCACTACGCGAGAACCTACCTTCGATTTCGAGGGTCGAGCTGAAGTAAGTGTCGGAAACCTAGGATTCAAACAGGCCAAGGCCGCTGTCTCTGGACCGTTATCGAGCACTTTGGCAGCACGCATTGCACTTTCTGCAACAAGTCGTCGCGGCACCATTTTCAATGTCAAAAGCGGCAACCACATCAACGAGCAGGACAATCTCGGGCTGCGCGGACAGCTTTTGTGGCGTCCAAATAGCGATCTCGATGTCACGCTTGCCGCCGACTATAGTAGGCAGAACCCCGAATGCTGCGGCACGGTCTTTGTTCGGGTCGGCACGACCCAGCGCCCGCTCAACCGGCAATATGCAGCCCTGGCAGCAGCGCAGGGCTATACCGTAGTCAGCACCAATGCATTCGATCGATTGACGGACATTGACGCCAACCTGAACGCTGGCAACACCATCGGGGGTGCATCGCTACGGGTAAAATGGGATGTGGGCCAAGGCTCGTTCACGTCGGTAACTGCCTGGCGCTTTTGGGACTGGAAGCCAGAGAATGACCGTGACTTCACAGGACTTCCGATAGTCACCCGTTCCCAAAATCCGTCGCAGCAAAACCAGTATACACAAGAATTCCGATATTCGCACTCGGGCAACAGGCTTGACTTCGTTATCGGTGCTTTTGGATATCATCAGCGCATCGACACTCAGGGGCTTGAGCAACATGGGCCAGCGTCGAGCCGCTGGAACATCAATCCGGCCAACATTCTTTCCGGCGACCCCACCGTTCTCGATGGATTGACTGCATACAACAGGCAGTCGCTCAGCAACACAAGCCTCGCATTATTCGGGCAGGCCAGCTGGAAATTATCTAACAGCTTCACTGTCCAACCGGGCGTTCGCGTCAATTATGACAGGAAGAAGGGGTTGTATGACCGGACCGTTTTCGACGGGCAGGGTTTGCCCGTGCTCACTGGCCAGACAGGTACCCGTCGGGTCGCCCAACTGGCAGTTTTTGCGCCGCAGTTTTACGAGCCCCAATTTAGTGACTGGAATTTCAGCTATGACCTCACCCTCAGCTACAAGTTGACCCAGGACATCTTCGCTTACGCAACCTATGCCAAGACATTCAAGTCGGGAGGCATCAACCAGACCGGGGTCCCCAATGATGTTTCCGGTGTCCCAGCTTTAGGTGCACAAACCATCAGGCCTGAATCGGTCAATCACTACGAAGCGGGAATCAAGGCGCAATTTTGGGATCGCAAGATGACCTTCAATCTGGCGGCTTTCAGGACGGAGATCGATGACTATCAGGCGAACGTGAACAACGGTCAGTTCGGTGTCTTGCGGGGCTATCTTGCG
>JBATDO010000324.1:0-10669 GCA_049663505.1 Sphingorhabdus sp. | reverse complement strand
GACTGCCACAGGGCAGGGCCAATGACCCTGCCCTGTGGAATTCCTGGATGATTGAAGCTTATGGAACCAGGACGGTGTCAAGCGCCGTTGGCGCAAGTTCTGGATAATCGAGGGTATAATGCAGGCCGCGGCTTTCATGCCTCGACAAAGCCGACCGAATGATGAGGTCAGCCACCTCCACCAGATTACGTAGCTCGACAAGGTCGGGTGTGACCCTGAAATGGCTGTAATAGTCTTCCACCTCCTGCCGGAGCAGGTCGACGCGGTGCTTGGCCCGTTCAAGCCGCTTGGTGGTGCGTACGATACCGACAAAATTCCACATGAAGTTGCGAATTTCACGCCAGCACTGCGCAATGACCACTTCTTCGTCGCTGTCGGTCACGCGGCTTTCATCCCATGCCTTGATCGCCGGGGCCGCAGGAAGGCTTTCCCAATTGGCTTCGATATGTCGTGCGCACGCATCACCGAAAACAAGGCATTCAAGCAGCGAGTTTGAAGCGAGCCGGTTGGCGCCATGCAGACCCGACTGGGTCACCTCGCCGGCTGCATATAATCCCGGGGCATCAGTCCTGCCATCAAGGTCAACGATGACCCCACCGCAGGTATAATGCTGGGCGGGAACCACGGGAATGGGTTGCTTGGTAATGTCGATGCCCAGCCCGATGAGCTTTTCATAAATGTTCGGAAAATGTTCAGTCACGAATTCAGGTGGCTTGTGACTGATATCCAGGTGAACGAAATCGAGACCAAGTCGCTTGATCTCGTGGTCGATTGCGCGTGCAACCACATCGCGCGGTGCCAGTTCCTCGCGGCTGTCAAAACGCGGCATGAAGCGTTCACCAGTGGTTGGCAGCTTCAGATGTCCACCTTCGCCGCGCACGGCCTCGGTGATCAGGAAGTTCTTGACCTCGAGATTGTAAAGACATGTCGGATGAAATTGCATGAATTCCATGTTGGAGACACGGCAGCCTGCTCGCCAGGCCATTGCGATCCCGTCGCCGGTGGCGCCGCGCGGCGCAGTTGAATAGAGGTAGGTTCGCCCTGCCCCGCCGGTTGCCAGAATCGTTGCGCGCGCACAATAGACCCCGACCTTTCCAGTCCGTCGATTGAGCGCATAGACGCCGTGGATCCGACCAGAAGTCGAAAAGCGCTCCTGGTGACGGCCCATGATGAGGTCGATGGCGACCATGTCGGGCACCAGGGTAATGTTCGGATTTGCGTTTGCTGCTGCCTCGAGCGCCTGCTGCACGGCCCAACCGGTCGCATCATTGACATGGACGATGCGCCTGTGGCTATGCCCTCCCTCGCGGGTCAGGTGCCATTGCTCTTCGTCACCCGGATTGAATGGTACGCCAAGCGCTGCCAGGCGCTTGATTGCTTCTGGTGCATTCTCGATGACAAACTCGACGGTCGCCCGGTTGTTGAGACCTGCGCCTGCAACCATCGTGTCCTCGATATGGCTCTCAAATGTGTCGCCGGGCTCGAGGACAGCGGCAATCCCGCCCTGGGCCCATGCCGTTGCACCATCGGACAAGGCGCTCTTTGCAAGGACGATGACCTTCCTGGTCGCAGCCAGCTGAAGCGCTGCAGTCAACCCAGCAGCGCCGGAGCCTATGATGAGAACATCAGCTTCCACTTACTGGTTGCTCGTAAGGCGCAGGAATACGTCTTCCAGATCGGCTTCCTTGGTGGTCACGTCGACAATCCCCATTCCCAGTCCCTGCATTACCGACAACACCTCGCCTGCGTTGATCCGGTCCTTGTTATAAGTGATCTCGACTGTTCGTTCGCCCAAAAATTCGACCTTCTCAAATGCAGGGTGCATGGGGACATCGGAAATGTCACGGTCGAGCGTCAGGACAACGGCTTTTTCGCGCGCCATGCCGACCAGGTCCCTGGTGGGCTTGTTCGCGATCAGCTTGCCATGGTTGATGATTGCAATCCGGTCGCACAATTGCTCGGCTTCTTCAAGATAATGGGTGGTGAGCACGACAGTGACACCCCGCCCGTTGAGTTCGACGACATAATCCCACAGCTGCTGGCGCAGTTCGATGTCCACACCTGCGGTTGGTTCATCAAGGACTATAACGGGTGGTGAATGCACCATGGCCTTTGCCACGAGCAAGCGTCGCTTCATTCCGCCTGACAATGTCCGTGCATAAGCATCGGCCTTGTCTTCCAGGCGGACTGCGCGAAGCAATTCCATTGTCCGGCGCTTGGCCTTTGGTACTCCATAAAGACCGGCTTGCAGTTCCAGCGCTTCCTTCGGCGTGAAAAACGGGTCAAACATGATTTCCTGCGGCACGATTCCAATCGATACCTTTGCATTGCGGGGATGTGCATCGATATCGAACCCCCAGATCTCTGCAGTTCCTGACGACTTCATCACCAGGCCGGCAAGGATATTGATCAGGGTTGACTTGCCTGCGCCATTTGGACCCAGAAGCCCAAATATCGAGCCTTGTTCAACGTCGAAAGTGACATCGTCGAGCGCCTGCTTGCCGCCGGCATAGACCTTGGAAAGACCGCGAATGGAAATGGCTTGTTCGGACATGACAGGGCGATAGCCGACGACTGCATTGCGCGCAATGTCGGCAAACATGGTTGATAGAAAGTTCACCCTGTTCGAAAACCAAATTGCCAGCAGTCGACGATAATGTCAGCCCAGTGAAAAAAGGGACATATCATCTGGCACAAGCCTGCGCGGCACTGTGCATCTCGCTTGGTGCGACCGCTGGAGCTCATGCACTTCCCGGTGACACGCAGGGCCAGATTGTAAATCCGGGCCTCGTCACAAATGCAAGCCCGCTGGATTTCGGTCGGGTGATTGCAGGTGGAGTGCAGAGCCGCCTTCGCGTTCCATCGACGAGCGATACGGTGATTGTCGCTGCGGGCAATGCAATACCGGTGGGCGGCACGGTATCACGGGCTCGCTTCAATGTCGTCGCTGCTCCCTTGACGCTTGTCCTGATCAACCTGCCTTCCAATATCCAGCTCACCCGTGTTGCAGGAACAGAGCAAATGCTCATCGACCAGTTTCAGCAAAATGGGCTACCTGTCGTGTTCATGGGCCCCAGCGGGCAACATGTTTTTTATGTCGGAGGGCGACTGCACGTCGCACAATCACAGGCAGCAGGACTCTATCAGGGCACCTTCAACGTGACCGTTAACTTCCTTTGAGCGTGCAAAAAGGTTAATTCGGGTTAACCATGACCTACAGCTAATCTTTACCATTTAGCGGTTAATGCAGTCACCATGTGTGGGGCAAATTTCAAACAGCTGAAAAAGCTGACAGTGGCTTTGGCTGTGATAGGGACGTCGATGTGGGCTATACCTGCATGGGCAGATGTCGAGCAGGGCACTTCCGAGATCACGGTCGTGCGTCCGCTTTCCTTCGTGATCGATGACAATCTCGATTTTGGAACGCTGATCCCGGGCACCGTTGCCGGGACGGTCGTCATGGCCCCCACTGGCGTGCGGACTGCAAATAGCGGTATCGTCCTGGTCGGTGCCGGCCACAAGGCCGCGACTTTTTCCGGAATGGGTACGTATAACCAGCGGGTAGACATCTCGCTGGGCGCAAACAGTATCTTCATAACTGGCCCGGGCGCACCGATGCGCGTTCGCACCTTTGTTGTCGGCAGCACGCCGACGGCCATATTGACTACTGCGCCAACGCGCTTCCGGATTGCCGCGTCAACTGGCATTTTCAGCTTCCCGATCGGAGCAACGCTCGAAGTAGGCGCCAACCAGGCGCCCGGGAAATACACCGGTACCTGGTCAATCACGCTCAATTATTTCTGACGCGATCAGGTTTCAATTAGGACTGCGTCGCGACAGCGAAGCAATCCCGTTGCAGCACCATGCGGGCTTTGCTAGGGCGCGTTCATGACCAACGTACCTGAAATCATCCGCGTCCGTGACACCCGCATTGCCTGCGACGGCAGTGGAGATATCCCGGCCGCTATGGGTCATCCCAAGGTCTGGTTGCAGATCGACGAAAAGGGTTATGTCGATTGCGGTTATTGCGACCGGCGCTTCGTGCTCGTAGGCGGAGCCGCAGACAACGGGAAAGACTAGACCAGCATTTCCCTTGCCGGACCCTGCCCAAGAAAATTGGCCGGACTTGCACTTGCCCCGTAAGCCCCTGCACAAAATATCGCGACCAGGTCACCGACTTCTGCACGTGGCAAATGTGCACTATCGGACAACTTGTCGAGTGGCGTGCACAGGCAGCCGACGACAGTTGCAACTTCCTCAGCCTCTGCATCAAAACGCGTAGCGATTGCGACTGGATAATTGCGGCGGATTACGGTTCCGAAATTTCCGCTGGCGGCCAGCTGATGGTGGAGACCACCGTCGGTTATGAGAAATGTTTCGCCGTGGCTGATCTTGCGATCAACGATCCTGGTGAGATAGACGCCGGCCTCTCCTACAAGGTAGCGGCCAAGTTCGATGCAGAAATCCGTATCGGCCAGAGATGACGGCAACGCATCGAACGCCTTGCCGAGGGCCGCGCCAACAGCACCGATATCCAAGGGTTCATCGCCCGGGAAATAGGGTATGCCAAAGCCTCCCCCGAGGTTCACATGCGATGGCGAGGTGCCGATTTCATTGGCCAGATCCACAACCAATGCCAGTGTCTGCGCCTGCATTGCAATGATTGCATCACAAGACAGCGCCTGGCTGCCGGCATATATATGGAAACCGCGCCAGCAGGCACCCTCGTCGATGAGGTGCTTGACCAGGTCCGGCACGCGCTCGGCGTCAACTCCGAATTGCTTTGCACCGCCCCCCATCTTCATGCCTGAACCCTTGAGATCAAAGCTGGGATTGACGCGCACTGCGAGCAAGGGGGTAATTGCCAGATCGCGGCCAATTCGCAAGGCTCGCTCGACCTCGCCTTCGGACTCGCAGTTAAGGGTCACACCGAGCGAAATAGCGCGCTCGATTTCACGGTCGCGCTTACCGGGACCTGCAAAACTGATGTTGGATGCCTTAACGCCGGCTGCCAGCGCCAGTTCAAGTTCTCCGCTCGATGCAACGTCAAAACCATCAACAAGACCGTTCATCAACGCGAGGATCGGGCCAAAGGGATTGCCCTTCATCGCATAATGGATTGCCAGCCTTCTTGGCATGGCCGCGCGCAGTGCGGCAACGCGGCCGCGCAAATGATCAGATGAATATACAAAAAGAGGTGTATCGCCAGCTCTTGCAACGAGTTCGCTCACGCCAAGCCCGCCGATTGCAAGTTCGCCGTCAATCGCGCTGTAGCCAGCCGGAATGGGTCCTGTTGCCTTCATACCGGCTTCTCTAGGCACACAGGGTAAATGTTTAGATAACCGGCCAGTTCAGCAAAGCCGGGCCGCATCGTGCCAACGGAAAGAGCGAATCGGGTCATGTACGTCATGTCACGAGTTGACTGCGCTTAGATCTGTTCGGCAAGAAGATTGCGATCCAGTTTTCCATTGGCGCTCTTGGGAAAGGCCTTGAGCCAGATTATCTCGGCCGGTTGCATGAAATTGGGAAGTGTCGCCTTGAGGTGGGTTCGCAAGGTTCCTTCATCCTGTTCGCCCGATGCCCGGACGAACAGGATGATGGCCTCACCGATGCGCTCGTCCTTGCGACCAAGCGCGCACGCCTCGGCAACCAGCCCGCTTTCAATTGCAGCCTCTTCTACTTCGGTGGGTGACACGCGGTTGCCACTGGTCTTGATCATTGCATCATCACGACCCACGAAATAAAGCAGGCCATCGGCCTTGCGCATGACAGTATCGCCTGACCAGACTGCGGTACCGCCAAATGCTGAAAATGCGGGCGCGGGCCTGAACCGTTCGGCCGTGCGCGCAGCATCTCGCCAATATCCGCAGGCGACCAATGGCCCGGCATGGACAAGCTCGCCAGGTTCGTCGGCGTGCGCTTCGCTGCCGTCCTTTGCAACCACCATGATTTCGGCAAAAGGAATGGCTGTCCCCATGCTGGTCGGATTTTCGTCGATCAAATCGGGCTCGAGATAGGTCGAGCGAAAAGCCTCGGTCAGTCCGTACATCGCAAAAATGTTGGTCTCGGCACCAAATGCAAGTCGCAAACTCCTGACGAGGCTGGGCGTGAGCGCACCACCACTATTTGTAAGGCGACGCATGTGCATGCGAGCCTCGGCGGGCCAATCCTGTTCGACCAACTGGACCCACAAGGGAGGGACGGCCGCCAGCGTCGTGACCTTGTGCCTGGCGCAAGCCTTGATCACGTCGCGGGGCGTCAGATAGTCGAGCGGTACCACGCAGGCCCCGGCACGCCATGTCGACAACAGCTGGTTCTGGCCATAGTCGAAGCTCAAGGGAAGAACGGCAAGGGTCACATCATCGGGCGATAGGCCAAGATATTGCGCAACGCTGATAGCCCCCAATACCAGGTTGGCCTGGCTGAGCATCACTCCCTTGGGGCGACCAGTGGACCCTGAAGTGTAGAGGATCGCGGCAAGACCTTGAGGATCGCTATCGACTGGAAGTGCGGGCAATCGGGGACAGGCAGGGTTGTCGAGTTCAGCCACTACATGCTTTTCATCTGCCACGGCATAGTCTTCGTTCGTGACTGGATCACCGCGTCCGGGTTCAAGTCCGACGAGGCTGGATGCGCGTGCCGCGTTTGTAATCAGCAGCTTGGCGCCGCTATCGGTCATGATATGTGAAAGTTGCGCCACCTTTAAGAGCGGGTTCACTGGCACATGCACCAAGCCTGCACGCACTGCGGCAAGCGGCATGAGGCAGGCAATTTCGCCCTTGCCTGACCATGTCGCCACCCGGTCGCCGGGTGCCATGTCCTGCTCCTTGAGCCAGCCAGCGAGCCGCGAGATACGGAGATTTAACTCCTTATAATTATAGGTTCGGTCGCGGATGACGAGCGCTGGCGCCTCGGCCTTTCCAAACAAGGAAAGATGGTCGAGCGGAAATAGTGGCAAGTCTGTCGTCATTGGTGCATATTGGGTCGGAGTTTCAGGGGCATGTCAGGGGTCACATATTTGCCGGTAAAAGGTGAATATCACGATAATTTTCTCACTGCGCAAGCCGCGGCACAGGGGCGCTTGGACCGCGAGGTGCAAGATTGCCTGTTTGACCGGCTCGACTGGCTTGATGCGTTGCACCGCTTGGCACTGCGCGACAAGCCCCCCTTGTTTCTGCGTGCCCATGACGGCCAGGCAGAAGCCTGGCTGCCCTTGTTGCAGCAGCGAACTCACCAGCATGGGGCGCTTGCAAATTGGTACAATTTCACCTGGCGCCCGATCTTTGCAGACAATTATGACGAGGTCACGCGCATGGCGCTGCTGCGGCAACTGGCTCTTACCGCTCGCGAGCGAAGCAGGCGCCTGACACTCTCACCGGTACCTGACGAGGATGGCTCGGCAACACAGCTTGCAACGGCATTCGAGCAGACGGGCTGGGTCGTGTCGGTCGAACCATGTGATGAAAATCATTATCTCGAGGTCAAGGGCCGCTCGTTCGACGAATATTGGGCAACGCGCCCAAGCCAACTCAAGAATACGGTCAAGCGCAAGGGCAAGAAGGGCATCGTGTCGATTCGCATCGAGCGCGAATTTTCCGCTGAAAGCTGGCATGATTACGAGAAGGTCTATGCTCGCAGCTGGAAACCCGAAGAGGGTTCGCCTGAGTTTTTGAAGCAATTGGCAATCCGGGAATCGGCGGCGGGATGTTTGCGACTTGGGCTTGCATATATCGATGGGAAGCCGGCGGCCGCGCAATTCTGGACGGTCGAAAATGGCACAGCGCTCATCCACAAGCTGGCGCACGACGACCGGCACCTGGCCGCCTCTCCCGGCACATTGTTGTCTGCGGCACTGTTCCAGCACGTCATTGATATCGACAAGGTAGACGTCGTTGATTTCGGGACAGGCAGCGACGCATATAAGCGTGACTGGATGGAGGCGGTACGTCCACGCTACCGGCTGGACATGTTGTGGCCGAACCATGTGGCCAATTGGCCCTTGATTGCGCGGCACCATTTGCGGCAGATGCGCCGCAAAGCCGCCTAACCAGAAAGAACATGATGTCGAAAACAATTGAAACAACCATTCGCTCTATCCTGTCCGACATGCTCGGACTGTCCGCCGCGCAAGTTGATGCAATGGATGATAGCACGGAGTTGTTCGGAGCCCTGCCCGAACTCGATTCGATGGCCGTGGCTGGCCTCCTGACCGAAATGGAAGACCGTCTCGACATCATAATCGATGATGATGACGTGGACGGAGAACTGTTCGGGACATTCGGCAGTCTCGTCGCCTTTGCCAGGGCCAAGGTCAACGGGTGAACGCACAGCCACGCCATCTCTCCTATCATTTTGAGGGTTACGACGAGGCTTGCTTATGCCTTGGCAATGAGGAAGCGCCGCGCAGAATCCTGGTCGTCCCTGCCTTGTTCGATGAAATGAACCGTGTGCGCTCGGTGGTGGTTGGGGCAATGCGACAACTCGCCGAGCACGGCGTAATGACATTGCTCCCAGATCTGCCAGGCTGCAACGAGAGCCTGGCCGATATCTCCACCCAAAGTCTTGATAGCTGGCGTGAAGCGGTGACTGCGGCCGGAAGCCAGTTCCAGGCAAGTCATGTAGCTAGCATTCGCGGTGGCACCTTGGTTGCCGACCGGTTAGCATTGCCGCAGTGGCGCCTGGCCAGCGTCAAAGGCTCATCTCTTCTCAAGACGATGTTGCGCACACGCATCGCCGCTGACAAGGAAGCGGGCAAAAACAATAGCGTCGAAAGCCTCATGGCCGAGGCTCGAATGCAGCCGGTAGAATTGTCGGGATACAGGCTCGGTGCCGCGATGTTGGCCGCACTTGAGACAGCGATTGCGAACCCGGACATCGACGCGCAGGAGATCGTCCTTGGCCAAGAACCAGGAATGCTGTGTGGAACACCGATTTGGCTGCGTGCCGAACCGAAGGACGATCCGGCAATGTCTGCAGCACTTGCATTCGAGCTTGATCGCTGGAGCGCGACATGCGGCAGATAATAGACTTTTATTGCAACGGCGATCTGCTGGCTGCCACTCTTGACGCAGCAGACAAAAATACTGGACTCCTGATCGTGAGCGGAGGCAACGAAATCCGCAGCGGGGCCTATTCTGGACAAGCCGCGTTAGCCCAGCATTTTGCCCAGCAAGGCTATCCCGTTTTTCGCTATGACCGACGCGGTGTGGGTGACAGCGAGGGTCTCAATCGCGGTTTTGAGTGCAGCGCTGAGGACATTGCAGCCGCAGTCGCAGCTTTTCGTGCGCACGTTCCCTCCATGACGCGCGTTGTTGCGCTGGGAGTTTGCGATGCGGCCACGGCACTCGTGCTCTTTCACGATCAGCTCTGTGTCGATGAGCTGATCCTCGCCAACCCCTGGGTCATCGAAACGGCAGATACCGAGCAAAGTGCACCGACACCCCCCAGCGCTGCAGCAATTCGTGCGCGCTATCTCGCGCGCCTTAAGAATCCGCGAAGCCTGTTTGATCTGCTTACCGGCAAGATCGACTTGCACAAGCTCGCCTCAGGACTGGGTCGGGCAACACGCAAAGACGCACCAACGAGGCTTGCTGCGGCCATGGCCGGGGCGCTAGAGCGCTCAATCCGACCAGTCCATATCTTGATTGCAGCACGCGATACCACGGCAATGGCGTTCATGGGAGCCTGGCGATCCGGGCTATTTGCCCCGCTGCACTCGAGCGAGCACGTCGACCTGGTGACTTTCGACACCCCTTCACACAGCTTTGCAGATAGCAAATCCAAAGCCTGGTTCCTCACACAGATCGAAAGCGTATTGCGCCAAAACTGATCCTTCTCGACAAAATCGGGCTTGGGAGTAGCGGGTCTAGCTATCGCGGAGGAGATCGCGGCAAAAGGCAAATGAAAAAATGCGTGCAGATGCCCGGCATGCGCCACTTTCCAGATCTATCCAATTTGGATGCGATAGCACTTGCCCGCCCTCTTGTTGCTGATAGCTTCGCTTCAATTGCTCCAGCCAAGGGGTTGTGAACCGTGACTGACAGGCCAGCTTCAAGCAAGCAAAAGACCAGGAAGCCCAGAGAAAAGGCGCAAAACAGGCGCACGGCAAATGTTCCTGAAAAAACGATTTTTTTCCCGGAAAATGCGCCCAACCAGTCGGCGAGCTTTCCACCAGACATAGTGATTGCAAAGCCGCCAAGAGGTAAGGAGCCGCAAAGCGTCGTTATCGCCTTTCCTGGACGCGTGTCTTCGAATTCGCGTCCGACGCCTCCCAAGGCGAAGTCATGTTCACGTCAAGATTTGCCTTCAGCCTCCTCCAAAAAATCCGCTAAAAGGCTTGAAAAGTCCCCGCCTGGCATTCGCTCCTCTTCGCGAAAGCCCAAAAATACAGCGGTTGCGCGTTCGCAAGGCATGGCCAGTCCTGCACCCCGGGATCGGCCGCTTGCGCAAGCAATCTCCCTGCAGACAAACGGGGTTCGATCAACCCCGCGTGCAACCGCTGTCGCAATTTACCGCAAGAATACATTGTTTGATGCCGTGGGCTATTGGCTCCGCTCAACAACCAGAGATTTTTCTTCCTGGCTGTCAAGCCCGAGGATCAAGACGCGCAAGAAGTCGCAAGCCGAAATGCTTGCCGAGGAAAACGCGAGCTTGCGTGCCGAACTTGCCC
>JBATDO010000323.1:0-12080 GCA_049663505.1 Sphingorhabdus sp. | reverse complement strand
ACCATAGACTTTGTATCCAACCCAAGCGCAATCGGCAGTCCCATAACCAACGACAAGCCAGCCACTGCCGGGATCGTAAGTCCGATGGTCGCCAGCGCAGAACCAAGCGCCAGATTGAGGCTGGTCTGCAACCGGTTGGCCAGTGCAGCGCGAATTGCAGCTACGCTTTCGGGCAAGAGCACCAGTGCCGCGATGATAACGCCGACAACTGCCCTTGGCGCACCTGCTGATGCCACGCCTGCTTCAATGGTCGGGGCCAATGTCTTCGCCAGCAGGACGACCGAACCCAGGCATGCGAGCAAAGCGACGATGGAAAATATCGTCTGCCGGTCAGATGGCGGCTCGGCGTGGATATCTTCGTCTGCTGCCAGCGTTTTTGCGGGCAGGAAATAATCGCGGTGGCGTACGGTCTGCACGGCAGCAAATGTCGCATAGAGCAAGAACGAAACAATGGCGACGAAGCCCAATTGCGATGCCGAATAGACCGGCCCCGGTTCACTCACCGTGAAGTTGGGAAGCACCAGTGTCAGAACCGTCAGCGCGCACAAGGTGGCAAGTGATGCGCTGACACCCGTTTGCTTGAAAATCTGTTCCTTGTGCACAATCGCTCCGATAAATATGCATGCGCCGACCAGGCCATTGAGGATGATCATGACTGCGGCAAACACGGTATCACGCGCCAGGCTTGCCGCATCCTCTCCTGCAGCAGACATCAAGGTAATGATGAGGCCCAGTTCAATCACGGTAACCGCTACTGCGAGCAGAAACGTGCCGAAAGGCTCGCCCAATCGGTGCGCGACCAGTTCGGCGTGGTGAACTGCCGCCAGAACGGTTGCGATCAGGACGGTGGCCAATAGAAATGCTGGCACAGCAGCACCAAGGCTTGCAGCAATCAGCATCCAAGCGACAACTGGTGCGGCCCAAGTCCAGTGATGTGCAATTTTCTGCATAGAACTCACGCTTAGCGGTGCACCACTCATGCGCAAGGCCAAGATTGATAGAGAGACCTTCAATTCCATTCTCGGCCAAACAAAACGTTCGTGCGACAATGAGCGGGAGTGACGACGCGCACTTTCTCGCCCACCCTGCCTGTCCGGGCCCGGGCATCGTAACTTTCGGATGTGCCATAAGCGCCGATATCTGGAATTCCTGCACCAGTCAGCGACCAAAAGGTGTCACGAGGGCAAAACCTGGCCGATAGCATTTTGTATAATGGCCGCGCCGACACACTGTTCATCTGGCAGGCAAGCCTGAAGACTGTTAGTGACACAGACATGGTAACGCGATGTCCCGTCTGATCCTTTTCAACAAGCCTCATGGTGTGCTGTGCCAGTTCACTGACAAGAGCTTAGAGGGAACTCAACGCCCTACGCTGTCGGATTATATCGACGTGCAGCATGTCTACCCCGCTGGTCGCCTTGATCTCGATAGCGAGGGACTGATGTTGCTTACTGATGACGGCCGGTTACAGGCCCAAATCGCCGATCCGAAATTCAAGATGGCCAAGACATATCTCGTCCAGGTAGAGGGCATCGTCTCGGAGGAGAGCCTGGAATCATTAAGGCATGGCCTGCGGTTAAAGGATGGGATGACCTTGCCGGCCGAGGCAAAACTCATCGAGGAACCCCAGGTTTGGCCACGCATCCCGCCCATAAGGGTGCGCAAGAACGTCCCTGACTGCTGGCTTGAATTGACGATACGCGAGGGCCGTAACAGGCAAGTTCGTCGGATGACGGCTGCCGTTGGAAACCCGACGCTGCGCCTCATTAGGTCGGCAATCGGCAAGTGGTCGCTGGATGATCTTCCCTCAGGCGCGTGGCGGGAAACTCCGATCGACTAAGAGCTGGCGCCAGCGCAAGGTGCGTCGGCGAAAAACGGAGTGGCCTGGATTTGCCCTCGATGCTCTGCCACTCAGTCAGCAGGTCGCTTTATCCGCTTGCCCTTGGTTCTGCTCGTAAGATGAAAATGGCGACAGCGGTCGCAAAGATAAGCCCTGAGTGGCACCTGTTTATCGTTTGCCTTCAACAGGGCATCGGCCTCGCACGCATAGCGGACCTTCCTTGCGCACACACTCAGCCTAGTGCGCATACCGCTAACTCAATCCTCTTCATCAATCGCCAAGCTTCCCAAATTGACGAGCTGCACGATCAAAGTTACAACATCATCAGCACCATGGAGCTTGTTTGCGACCACTATCTGCTCTTGTGCGCACAATTGCTCAGCAAATACGGCACTGTCGCCTCCACATTCAAAACATTCGCCGTCGACGAACAATGACACCCGATTTTCGGAATTGCGAATGAACGAAAACCGGCTTGCAGGGTTCCGGCATAGCAGCCCCCCCTCCCCCAGCAGCTCGCGTATTTCGCCAATGTCGACAGGCAGTTCGGGACGCCAATCCACATCAGAATATTTAGGGGTGCTGTTGTAGCAGCCGAACCATCGTGCAAATGCGTCCCTGTCGCCCAGCGTTCTTGCAACCATTGCATGAAGCTCTGTAATGGCATCTTCAGAAATCTCACCCGGATTAGACTGCCTCTTGAGATCAGGGTCGCAGTACCTGTCATCGTCGCACAAGTTCTCCAGCAGGTCATCGCAGTAATGCCCAACGAGATCACTCAGCGAAGGCGCCCGAAATCCGATAGAAAAGGTCATGCAGTCGTCGCCCAAAGCGACGCCGTCATGCGCAAACCTTGGTGGAATATACAAGATGTCTCCTGGCTCCAGGACCCATTCGTCGGTCGCCTCGAATTGTGCGAGCAGGCGCAGTTCGTCATGTGGCGCCAGTTCAGAACCGGCATCGCACTGCGCTCCGACGCGCCAGCGGCGCTTACCGAGCCCTTGCACCAGGAAAACGTCATATTGGTCAAAATGGGGTCCCACGCCGCCACCATCGGACGCGAGGCTCACCATCACGTCATCGATCCGCCAATTTGGAATGAATCGGAATGGCGCAAGGAGTGCGCCAACCTCCGCCACATAATGATCAACCGCCTGGACAAGGACAGTCCACGGAAACGTTCCAAGTTCACCGAAGCGCGCAACTGGAAGAGGACCATTTTCCACGATCCAATTTCCATTTACCTGCGTCACCAGTCGAGATTCGACCTCCTCTTCACAGGCCAGGCCAGCAAGCGCGTCTGGATCGATCGGGTTGCGCCATGTCTCCCACGGATTCTTGATGAGCAGAGGTTTTTTCTGCCAGTAGTCGCGCAGAAATTCTTCGACGTCGAAATTCTTCAATTGCATAAATTCTCACGGATAAGCTTAGAGGACCGGGAACAAAGCGCTACCAAGAGGCGGCCGTAGACGTCCTCAGGCAAAATGCAGCCTGCGATATTTGCCTCGGAAATAGAGCAGTGGATCACGGCGCGGTTCAAAGCTTGCTTTCTCTACGCGACCCACGAGGATGAAATGATCGCCCGCCTCGTAAAGCGCATCACGTTCGCATTCGAACACGCTGAGCGAGCCCAGCAGAACAGGTGCGCCATATTCGCCAATTTCCCACTTGGTGTCCTCAAATCGATCTTCGGCTTTTCCTGCGAACCGGTTCGAGGTTGGCTGCTGACCGATCTGCAAGACATTGACCGCAAAACTCCCGACTGATCTCAGGACTTCGGCACTTCTTGCATTATTGGCGATGCAAACCAGAAGTAACGGGGGATCAAGAGAGACGCTTGTGAAACTGTTGGCGGTCAAGCCAATCGGCTTGCCATCAAGGGCATTCGCTGTGACGATGGTTACACCTGTGGCAAAGCAACCCATAGCGTCTCGCAGTGTGCGCGCATCAGAACCTGATCGATACTCAGGCACTGAACGAGGCTGCTTTCGCTCCAGGAAATCGATGAGAAGACCATTGAATGCATCCGTGCGCTCTGCCACGATCAGCAAGCCTGCGCCCGCGACATCGACTGTCTCTGCGTCCGGAAGGGTCGCGACGAAAGCCCCGGACTGGGAGTTGGGCTCAATATTGTCGAGTGCTCCCCGCACGACGAGCACCGGTATGGTGATCTGCGGCGCACTGCAGGTTAAAAGCGCGTCGATATTGCCGGTATCAAAGCTGTCAAAGATCCGGTCGTCAAAATCATTTTTTTCCAAGGCCTGAGGCAGGGATGCCGACATTTTCTGCGCCGAAACGCGAGCAGAATGTGACCCCATGTCACTTGGTGGGTCGACCAGTATCAGCCCGGCTGCCAACGTTGCTGCATCTTCTGCCAAGGCCGCGATTGCAATCCATGCACTGTGGGTCGCGGCAACGACGACTGGTCGTGTTCGCATCTGCCCCAACACCGCGCGCAGGTCTTCCACATAGGCCTCGAAGTCATAACGCGCATCGCTTGGCCACGCGCTGCCGCCATGGCCACGCAAATCGAGATTGATCACGTGCCGCCCCGCCTGTTCGAGCGCCAATGCTACGTCCTCCCAGACTTTGCGCGTTTGCCCAAATCCGTGGACCAGCAGGATCGATGGATCATCTGCGCTCCCGATATCATCAGATTCAAGCCGTATTCCGGCAAATCCCTTGAACTCGCGTACATATCTCATCAGGAAAACTCTCTTCGGAACAGAAACACTTGTCCAGCGGTGTCGCTATGTGATTGATTGATCATTATAGTCAATGAACTGTACCGGTTCGATGCCGGATTTATTTCGCCAAGAACATGCCGATCATGCGCGGTCTGTCGAAATTACCGCCATCGTGATCCTTGATATGCAGACAAGCTTGTCCGCTTCGTCGACAATTCGGATCGACCATATCTGGGTTGTGCGTCCGATCGATTCAGCAGTTGCAGTGGCATAGACAAACCCATCCTTTACAGGGCGCACATGATTGGCATTGATTTCCATTCCAACGGTTGCGAATTTGCTTCGGTCAACGGTCATTGCTGCGCCAACTGAGCCGATCGTCTCAGCCAAGACAACCGATGCGCCACCGTGGAGGCGACCATAGGGTTGCCTTGTTCGCTCGTTGACAGGCATCTTCGCCTTCAACCAGTCATCACCATAATCGATGAATTCAATCCCGACAAATCCAGGCATGCAATTGCCGCCATTTTCCGACAACGACTGGAGGTCAAGTTTTCCGTCAAACCAAATGCTCATGGCCAACAGCAATTAGTCCCCCAATGCTGGAATGCAACCTTCTCAATCGGCAAGATCAAGCGCTGCCGAAATATCTGCCCAGCTTGCCAGCTTGAAATTCTGGGTATCGGGGGCATTGTCGCCGTCTTGCGCCACAAAAAGACCGCGTGGGAACTGCGGTCCAAAATCGCCGATGGCAAGCTCTATTCCGTCGGTTTCCTGGACGCCGTCGACCACCCCGACGCCTAGTCGAAACCGGCCGATAAAAGCCATGTCGAGCAGACGATATACGGCGTAGGCATTGTCGCCCTGGCTTGAAACCAACAAGTAGCCGCCCTTGGTACCAATGGGGGCAAGGGCCAGCCCTTCCACGTCGGCGACAAGTTCTTGGCCGTCAGCCTTTGCCACTGCAGTTGCTTTCCCCGATGCTCCGGGGTCGGCATCGAACGTCCAAAGTCCAACATCCTCTTCGGCAACGTAGAGGATGCCCGTACGATCATCGACGACGCAGCCTTCGGACTGGGTACCAAGTTTCATGCGGCGGACGACCTTGCCAGACGGAACGCCTGCAAGGTCGATTGCAACCTGGTCGATCCGGCCATCTTTCAGGATCAGAAATCCGAAAAGTGCCTTGTCGCTTGCGCGCTGCCAAAGGCACATCCCGTAAGCTTCGCCACCGCCAACTGCTATTGATGCCAATGGCACGAGTGCTTTTGCAGACGTGTCCAGCTGGAACAGCGCCATGCGTGCATTGACGATATCCTGCCGGTCACTGGCGGCCACGAGCACGCCGGCCTGGCGACCGATCATGACATTGTCTCGCAAGTCCACATTGTTGAGACGCGGCGAAGGGGTGGAGCTCATCTGCCTTCCAGACAGGTCATAGACATGGATGCCTGCCCGCTTGTCGGTACCAATGACGAGGCTTTCGGCGGGATTGGCAGCGTTGCGCCAGATTGCAGGATCATCGGCTGCATCGTCCAATGTTGCAACGGGCTGCGTCTCGACCTTTGCAGTTACTGTGGCAGTCGGAAGCGGGCTCACTGCGGACTGGGTTGCAGCGCAACCAGTGATGAAGAGCGGCACGAGAAGTATTGCAGGGCGCATCAGAACGCGTACCGTGCCATGACCTGGAATACCGGACCTGCCTTTTCACTTTCCAACTCATATTGATCAAGACTGCGCGTCAGCTGGTCACCGATAGTATTGAACTTATTGAATGCTTCATCCTTCGATCCATTGAGAAGGTTCGATCCCACGGCGCGAATGGTGAGCTTGTTACCAAAGCGTTTTTCGATGAATATTTCCAAGTCAGCACCATAAGTCGTGGTGATTTCTTCTCCCACGATCCGGTCGAAAGCCCCGCCCTGTTTGCGGTAAGTCGCACCCAATGCAACTCCGGCGGACGTAATGTCCTGAATGATGCCGACGTTATAGACATATTTGGATTGGCCATTGAAGCGCCGGTTACCTGAAAAGTCGACGATTGTGCTGTCGAGTAGCGACACATTGCCAAACAAGCCCGTGTCGGGAAGGCCAAGGAAGCCAAGATCTGACGAGAGGTCGAACTCGATGCCATAAACTTCGCCATCACCGGTATTTTGCGGCTGGAGAATGAATGTACCGGGACCTTCCGATCCTTCCACGCCGGTATTGGCCAGTTCGATCAGGTCTTTGACTTTGCGGTAAAACAGATTGATGCCGATAACACCTGTGCGACCAAGGCGATGTTCGTAGCCAAGGTCTCCGCCCCAAGCGGTTTCAGGACGAAGTGCTGGATTGCCCTGAAGGTCATTGTCGCCAAGTTCAGCTTCGAGCAATGCCGGCGACAGGAAATCGAGGCGTGGACGACGGTTGGTTCGTGCAGCGGACGCGGTAATGCGTCCACCTCCACCAACCTCGATTTTCACTGATGCAGAAGGCAGCAAAAAGGAATAGTCATTTTCCTGCGCGGCGAGCCCAGGCGCCACGGTCAGGTCGTTCACGTTGAAGTTGGTCGTTTCATAACGAACACCGGCCATCCATGAAATGCTGCCCGATTTGCCCTCCACCTCGGCAAAGACGTCCCGGCGATCTTCCTCGATGGTGTTGACGCTACCCGGAGTGAATGCCGGCGCTCCAAACACGCGCGCAAACTGCTCGGGATTGCGGTTGAACTGGTCATAACTGCGAGCCGCAGCGGTCAAATTGTAGCGGTCGCGAATTGTAAGGATACTCGTTGCGCGGTCCTTGTTCTGCGCAAAGCCGCCGATGGCCAGTTCGATATCCTCGCCGAGCGTGAATACATGCTCCAACCCAACCGACAGCTCCTTGTCCACGATATCAAGATTTATCAGGTCGCCTGTAAATCGCGGCGTTGCTCGGTCAAAGTCTATCTCGAACTCGGTTTCGTCCTGCTTGTCGGAAAAGCGCGAATAGCCAACCTTCAATTTGGTTTTGCCCAGTGACCAGATTTGCTCAAGCTTTGCAGCCAGGCTGTAACTTTCCTGCTTGATAGTGTTAAGATTTGCATTGTCAGTCAACATGTTACCGGGAACCGGGGTGGTTCGGACCGGACCGGTAGTCGCCGTCACATCATTATATTCGAAAGAGCGTTCATCCTCGGTACGGTCGGTGCGAACATAATAGCCGCTCAGTTCAAAGTCGGTCGTTTCACCGTCGATGTCGTAGGTGGCGTTAAAAGCGTAATCAGTACCATCTCGCGTGTCGGTCTGGTCCTCGCGGTTATCGAAATCATCGATCGCAAAATCTGGATTGTTTTCAGGCGAATCGTCATAACGAAGGCTCTTTTTGAGCTTCGGATTGTAACGTCCCTGAACATTTGCGCCGATCAGGACACGGCCAGGGCCAAGTGCCCCGCCGTAGACAAGCCCGAGGCTGGGCTTCACTTCGGCATCGTCAAAACGCAAAACACCCATGCGCATATATCCGCCTTCGAGCTGGTAGCCATCGCGCAAAACGATATTGAGCGTGCCAGCGACCGCGTCGCCGGTGCGGCGTGCCGACGATGAACGGATGATCTCGACCTGCTTGATGAGCTCGGCAGGTATGCGGTCGAGAAAAAAGCTGCGGTCTGCGTTCGATCCGGGCACCTTTTCGCCATTGATCAGGATTTGTGTATAGCCCGGCTCCATTCCACGCAAACGCGCCCCGTCACTTTCGATAACGTCTGACAGAAAGGTAACGGATGGTACCCGTTTCAATGCATCTCCAGCTGTCAGGGGTTCAAAGCGCTGGAAATAATCCGCATCATAGACGAGGATCGGCTCTGCTTCCTCGCTCCGGTTGCGATAGGTGATCTGCCCTTGCACCACGATTTCACTTGCCGTCGAAATTTCCCTGTCGCGCGATTGCTCCCCATCAGCAGGCGGAACTGCCTGCGCCATCACGGGACCCGGCAATAATGCGAGCATCGCCGCACTCCCAAACATCGCTGCCTTGAGGGTTTGCAATGAACCGTTTGAACCCTGTATCATGTATTCTGCCCCTTAAATGCCTTTGTTGTTGCGGGCGCATTAGGCAGGGGTTGTGACTCGCTGGCTTATTAACAATGACGAATTAGAGACTTGCATGTTACAATTGTGGCACAATATTGCCGTAAAACCGTAACATGGCCGTGGCACCGCGGTTCGACATATCCAGCAAGGACGATATTTGTTCACATCGCCCCAGTTTTGAAACTTACCGAAAGCGAAAAAGACATGGCCGCAAGCCGTTATTTCAACCGAGAGCTCTCCTGGCTAAAATTTAACGAACGCGTACTCGAAGAAGCAGCGAACCCTGCGCATCCGTTGCTTGAACGCCTGCGTTTTCTTTCGATTTCGGGCACCAATCTCGATGAATTCTTCATGGTGCGGGTAGCAGGCCTGAGAGGTCAGCAGACCCGCAAGATCGAAGAGCTTTCGATTGATGGAAAAACGCCGTCCGAACAGCTGAATGCAACCGTCGCTGCTGCCGACGCGCTCATGATTTCGCAGCAAAAACTCTGGCGAAAGCTGATGAAGGAACTGGCCGCCGAAGGTATCAAGGTCATTGAACCATCATCTATCGGCAAAAGCGTAGAAGCTGAAGTTGGTCAATATTTCCGCGAGCAAATCCTCCCGGTACTAACCCCACAGGCGCTCGATCCAGCGCATCCTTTCCCTTTCATACCCAACCAGGGCATCAGCCTGATTTTCGATATGCGTCGCCGCGAAGACGGCGAGGTGGTGCGCCAGCTGGTCATGATACCGTCCTCGCTGGCACGCTTTGTTAGACTGCCAGGGGCTACCACGCGTTTTGTGACCATCGAGGCGCTCATCAAGCATTTTGTTGGCCAGATGTTTCCCGATTATTTGCTTGTCGCAGCGGGTGCGTTTCGCGTCATTCGAGACAGTGACATCGAAGTCGAGGAAGAAGCTGAAGACCTGGTGCGCTATTTCCGTAGCGCGATCAAGCGGCGCAGGCGCGGCCGCATAATCCGGCTGAAACTTGAAAAGGGCCTGCCAGCAGAACTCGCCACGCTTATTCGCAGCGAACTGGGTGCGGGAGCCTCGATCGTGGTCGAGACTGTCGGATTTCTTGGTATCGGCGACCTTGCGCAACTCGTCGAGGAAGATCGCCCAACGCTAAAATTTTCGCCATATTCGCCGCGCTTCCCGGAACGGATCCTGGAGCACGACGGTGACTGTTTTGCCGCGATTCGGCAAAAAGACATCGTGATCCACCATCCCTATGAGAGTTTTGACGTCGTTCTGGCTTTTCTCCAGCAAGCAGCGCTCGACCCTGATGTTGTCGCAATCAAGCAAACGCTTTACCGCGCCGGCAAGCAATCCGCGGTGATCCGCGCGCTGTGCGAGGCCGCTGAGGCTGGCAAGTCGGTGACCGCGATCGTGGAACTCAAGGCACGGTTCGACGAGGAACAGAACCTGCACTGGGCATCGCAGCTCGAGAATTCTGGCGTCCAGGTCGTTTATGGCTTTGTCGACATGAAGACCCATGCCAAGATTTCCCTGGTCGTGCGTCGCGAATCCGACGGCTTTCGGACCTATTGCCACCTTGGCACTGGCAATTATCATCCGGTAACCGCCAAGATTTATACCGATCTCAGCTTCTTTACGGCCGATCCGCGCGTCGGCCATGATGCCGGCCAGATATTCAATTACATCACGGGCTATATTCCTCCAACGGACCTCAAGCTCCTGACAATGAGCCCACTGGGCCTGCGCGAAAAAATCCTGTCGCTGATCGATGACGAGATTGCGCATGTGGCGGCGGGACGACAAGGTGCTGTCTGGGCAAAACTGAACTCGCTGGTCGACAAGGCGGTCATCGACAAGCTCTACGAAGCGAGCGAAGCAGGAGTCGAAATCGACCTCATCGTACGCGGAATTTGCTGCCTGCGCCCCGGCGTCAAAGGCATGTCGTCGCGTATCAGGGTCAAGTCTATAATCGGGCGTTTCCTCGAACACAGTCGGATATGGGCAATGGGAAATGGCGCAGACCTGCCCAATCCCAAGGCGCGACTCTTCATCTCGTCAGCTGACTGGATGTCGCGCAACTTCGACAGGCGGGTCGAATACATGCTGCCTATCGAAAACTCGACAGTTCACGACCAGGTACTCGATCAGGTTATGGTTGCAAACCTTCTCGACAACCAGCAAAGCTGGATGCTGCGGTCAGACGGTCGCTATGAAAGGGTAAAGGCTGGCAATATGCCATTCAATTTGCATCATTATTTCATGACCAATGCCTCGCTTTCCGGACGCGGCGAAGCACTGGCCGATGACAACAAGGTGCCCAAGCTCAGCCTCGTCCGGCAGAGATGAAGCCACTTCGCCAAGCGGTCATTGATATTGGTTCCAATACCATCAGGCTTGTCGTTTATGCCGGTTTGCCTCGCGCACCGATGCCCATTTACAACGAGAAAAGCCGTGTAGCTCTTGGCGCCTGCCTTGCAGGCGACGCAGTCATCAGTGATGCAACGATGGCAAAGGCGCTCGCGGCACTTGCTCGCTTTGACACCCTGGCACGCTCGATGAAGGTCGATTACCTGCGAGTGGTCGCAACAGCGGCAACGCGCGAAGCGAAAAACGGCCATGTTCTGGTGGAACGGGCAGCAGAACTTGGCATTCGCGTCGACGTGCTCGATGGAGATACCGAGGCCATGGCATCAGGTCTCGGAGTGCTTAGCAACAACCCGCATGCCGACGGCTATGTCGGCGATCTCGGCGGCGGAAGCCTGGAACTCATTCGCATTACAAAGGGAATCTTGGCCGACAGGCTCTCGCTGCCGCTTGGAACGCTTCGACACAAGAGCCTCAAGGGCGCCACGCCAAAGCAGGTCGCCCAGCTTATCGCGAACGATATTGAAGTCCAGACTGGTCAAGATGGGTTCCAGTTCGAAAAGGGGCTGCCATTCTACCTGATCGGCGGGGCGTGGCGGTCTTTCTCCAGGCTTCATATGCAGGTCACGAACTATCCGCTCAATATCCTGTCCAACTACCAGATGCCTCCCGATGCACCGACAATGCTGATGCCGATCGCCAATGATGTCGAGGCCCTTGCACAAACACGCGTCGTTCCTTCGGCTCGAGTGACAGCAATGCCGGGCGCCACTTTATTGCTGGCAGGATTGGTGCGGCTGTTCGAACCAAGCAAGCTCGTCACGAGCATTTACGGCCTGCGCGAGGGATTGTTGTTCGACCAGCTCACCCAGGACCAGCGGATGAAGGACCCGCTCATCGCGGCTGCGCGTTTCGAGGGCGAGCGGCTCGAACGCTTTCCCTTCCACGGCGATGCACTCGCCGACTGGATTGCCCCGGTTTTTGCGGGGCAAAGCGAGACCGATGCAAGGCTTTGCCGGGCAGCATGCCTGCTTGCCGACAGCGTATGGAACGTGAACCCGGAACACCGCGCCGACCATGCGCTCAGCCTGGCGCTGGACGGAAACTGGCCAGGCGTGATTGCAAGTGACCGCGCAGTGATCGCCGCAGCACTATGGACCGTTCATGCAGGCA